>DRPV01000040.1 GCA_011330685.1 Desulfobacterales bacterium | reverse complement strand
CCTGGCCCGTTATGAGGCACCATTTGTCGAGGTCGAGAAGGTTCGAGTGCGTTTCGGACAGGAGGGGGACGACGACTCGGTGATTACCCGACGCTATCCCTTTCTAACCGGGGGCTGGGATGTGGAAATGGAAATGGGCAGTAAGGTTTATGCCCGTCTGCATGGTGAAGAACTGCCGGTTATTGAACCCAGGAGCCTTCTTGATGTATTCCGCGCTAATGAGATCTCGGATATAAAGGGCATCAATACTGACTGGGCGGCCTTTTTCGCCCGCCATGAGGTGCGGACAATCGGCGGCCTGGCCTCAATCTCCATGGCCGGGCTCCGGAGTATGGCCCGGCAGAAACGTTCGGTGAAACTTTGGGAATTTCACGGTAAGGCGGCACTGTTGGAAACTGAACTGCCCTTTTTCCCCCAAACATCTCTTGATAACGAAAAGCTCTATGCCCTGTTAAAAATGGCCCCTGAGGAGATTATGTCAAGGGCTGGCTCCCAAGTCATAACCGAGGCTGAAATTGAACGGATAGCCGCAGTTATGGAGGTGCTGGCCATTGTCATTGACAGTAAGGTGCTGCGGATAACGCCTTTGAAAAAATTAACCGGCAGCTAAGCGGGTTATAGAAAACAGGAGAAGGAAGTGAGAGGGCAGATGACAAAAGCCATAGGGCCGAGCCCCCGTGGCCGCCCTGATGATCTTTCATGCTTTGTTGTGCCTGAGTAACATCCATGGTAAGCGTCCCATGATGGGGTTATATGAGCCGGGGGGGTAATGGAGCGCTATCCATCCATGCCCGCTCCATCAGGCACAACAAAAAATGAGAGCCGCGGCAAGACCCGACACCTTTGGTTGACGACTTTCATATAAATGGGGTATGGATGGTACAGGTCTTGAACTAAAAATAAACGTAACCATTCAGCTGCACCCCATCTCGGAGTCTGCGCTTACCTCGTCCGTTTCGGAGTCTACGCTTACCTGCCCTCCTCACGTACAGGGTGTACAGACTCGGCGGCCAAAACGAAGGGGCCTGGGGCACATCCGGAATCTTCACTTTCCAGAACGGTTACAGTTCACAGTTTAGGGCAATTTGGTGCCTTAACTGAATAGATACAAATAAACAAAAAAGAGGGAGAAATAAAAAGATGCTTTTTATTACGAATCGTCAGTTAAAGCAGTCGAATCGCAGCAGGAAGAATAGAAAAATAGATTTTGACCTTGCCCAGAATGCTCCGGCCAATGATCTGTATTATTGCCGCAGAACTGCAGAAAACGAATATATTGAAATTGGTTCAGAGGCCCTTTTACAGGAATTGAAAGAGGTGAATTATCGGGAATTACTGTTCTTTATTCATGGCTTTTCAAATTTACCGGAGCCGGATATCTTCCCGCGCGTTGAGACCCTGCAGGCCCTTTTTGACGCCAAAGAAAATGGTCTGGTTAAGGTGGTGCCCTTGATCTGGCCCTGTGATAATGATTTTGGTATTATCAAGGATTACTGGGACGATCAAAAATCGGCTGATGCCTCGGCCCCGGCCTTCGCGCGACTGTTGAACCGTTTTATTGACTGGCGGCAGCAGCAGACAGAGGAACCTTGTCTGAAAAGAATCAATATGTTGTCACATTCCATGGGTAACAGGGTATTCAGGCAGAGTCTCGCGGCCTGGCATAAGTACGATCTGCCGGGCGGTGTTCCCCTACTGTTTCGGAATACATTTCTCATAGCCGCGGATGTGGTTAACGAAACCCTTGAGAAGGGACAGCCAGGCGAATTAATATCGCATGCCTCACGTAATGTCTCGGTCTATTTTGCCTCGGATGACCTGGCGCTGCGGGCCAGTAAAATTTCTAATTTAAAAAATCATATTGCCTCAAGAAGGCTGGGGCATACCGGCCCGGAAGACATGAACAGGGTTCATAATAATGTTTTTGCCATTGATTGTGATGATATTAACAATGAATATGATAATCCCAAGGGCCACTCATATTTTTTAAATGACAGCGCGGGCAATCCCGGACGGGTTTTTGAACATATGTACAAATGCATAAGCACGGGCCGGGTTATTGTTGATGATTCGAACAGACGGACAACAATACTCTAACCGTTCACCTGCACCCCATCTTCGTTCGTTTCAGGGGTACGCTTCGGGGGCCGAAACGAACGAGGTACGCGTAGACTCCGAGCTGGAAATCCGGAGTCTACGCGTACCTGCACAGTTATGGTTACGAGTTTAGGGGATTTTTTTGCCCATACTGAATAGTTATCAAAATTATTTAACTTATTACCTTAGGGGCAGGAGACTTATAATAATTTCCGGGATCATCATATCTTTGTACTATCTGCCATTTCACTCAAATCCTCTGGGGTTGTGAGACTGCCAGCGCCAGGTGTCTTCGCACATTTCTTCAAGGCCTCTTTCCGCCTGCCAGCCAAGTTCCCGCTTCGCCTTACCTGGATCAGCGTAACATTTGGCAATATCTCCCGGACGACGAGCCACAATTTTATATGGTACCTTTCGTCCAGATACTTTTTCAAAATTTTTGACCAGGTCAAGGACGCTGCACCCCTTACCTGTACCAAGATTATAGACGGCCACACCGGGATTAACCGCCATTTTTTCCAAGGCTTTAATGTGGCCCAGGGCAAGATCAACAACATGGATATAGTCCCGCACCCCGGTGCCGTCCGGAGTTGGGTAATCATCACCAAAGACGGATAATTCCTGTAGTTTTCCCACCGCCACCTGCGAGATATAGGGCATCAGGTTATTCGGTATTTCGTTGGGACTTTCACCAATCCGCCCGCTTTTATGCGCACCCACGGGATTAAAATAGCGCAGAAGGATAACATTCCAGGCCGCATCAGAGGTGTGCAGATCCCGCAGGATGTACTCGATAAACAATTTAGAGTTTCCATACGGATTGGTGGCTGAGAGAGGGAAATCCTCGGTGATGGGTACAGATGCTGGGTCGCCGTAGACCGTAGCTGAGGAGCTGAACACAATGTTTTTCACGTTATGTTCGGCCATAACCCTACACAATTTCAATGTCCCGCTGATATTATTTTCATAATAGCGCAACGGCATATTCACCGACTCACCAACCGCTTTCAGCCCGGCAAAATGAATAACCGCCTCAATTTTATTTTCAGCAAAAACGCCCCTGAGCTGTTCGATCTCCCGTAAATCAACCTTATAAAACTTGACTGATTTACCAGTTAATTCCTCCACTCGCCGGAGAGATTCTTTTTGGCTGTTCGCCAGATTATCAACAATTACCACCTCATGCCCGGCCTCTAACAGCTCAAGGCTGGTATGACTGCCGATGTAACCCGCGCCGCCTGTCACTAAGATTCGCATAAAGAATTCCTTTTGTAAATTTTTAGCCCGTTGATGCTTAAAGGCAGAAGACAGTATAGTTACCGCCTGCGGCGATTGGAACTGCGGACTGTCTGCTCATGCGTATTCATGGAGCACTTACGTTGCGCCTGCAAAGCGGGCATGGTGTAGACCATTAACAGATTTTATATTGATAGCATTGAGCGCCGATTTTGTCACCAGCAAACTCTATTTACCGCAGGCAGCAGAAAAAAGATGCACACAGACAGCCACACACAGTTATCAATCATGATCACGCAATATAATTCTGTTCAATGACAGGTAGACGCAATAATATTCTTGACAAAGACCTACAAAGAGAATATTATACTTCACAGCCAATAACAAAAAATAAAGAGCCGCTATGCAGACACATTCACCGAACGAACCAGATTTAGATCAGATTGATATGGCAATTATCAACCATCTTCAGGGAGATGCCACCATCAGTAATACCGAACTGGCCAAGAGGATAGACCTATCGCCTTCCGCCTGCCTGGGGCGTTGCAAACGCCTGAAACAATCCGGCGTTATCCGGCAGTTTGCGGCCATAGTCGATGAGCGGAAGGTGGGGTTGGAGGTTACAACCTATGTCTTCGTCTCGCTCTCACCCCATAACCGGATGACCACCGAGGCCTTTTTAAAAAGTATCCGCCGGATTCCCAACGTCATGGAATGCCATAATATCTCCGGCATCCACGATTATCTTTTAAAGATTATATCACCGTCCATCAACGCTTACCGGAATTTCGTCATTGACACCCTCATTGAGGTGCCAGGGGTAGGCAAGGTTGAGACCTCGGTGGTTTTAAGTACGGAAAAACTAAGTTATCAATTACCTCTTGCGGACAAGAAATCGGCAGAGCCCAAAAATCATTAATCAAGGAGAAATAAGTATGCGAATCATTATAAATGGCGAAGCGGAAGAGATTAACGAGGCGGAGTTGACCGTCAGCCGCTTATTAAGCATAAAAAATGTTGAATCGCCGGACATGGTTTCAGTACAGGTTAATGATAACATTGTTGACCGCGCCGACTACGATCACAAACAAATCAACCCGGATGATGAAGTGGAGTTCCTGTATTTTATGGGCGGCGGGGCATTTTCATGAATGGTTTTACCACCAGAGCGATCCACGGCGGCAGCCGCGGACGGCGGGATGCCCACGGTTCTCTGCGGGTGCCGGTCTATGACAGCGTCGCCTTTGAGCATGAAAGCTCCAATTCTCTGCGGGATGCCTTCATGGGCCGGAAGCCAGCCCATATTTACAGCCGGATTACCAACCCGACGGTGCAGGATTTTGAGGCCCGCATCCAGGCCCT
>DRPV01000039.1 GCA_011330685.1 Desulfobacterales bacterium | reverse complement strand
TTGTTTTGGAAAATCAATAATTACAGGTCGAGCAGAGATAAAATAGAAATCAAGGTTCACGAAGTGACCCGAAGGGCTTGACCTTGATTTCTATTTTATCTCTGCTATTTCCCTTAATCTACCCACAGATTCGTCGGAAGAGCCTCTTTTTTTACCACAGAGACAGGAATAACAAATTTCAATTATGGAACCGATAACCACAATCAAGTGCGTTGATGAAGAAAGTCAGATCAGCGCCTTTTACGACCAGATTCCAGGGGTAGTGAACAACCTGCTGACCTTCTGGAACACTAAAGAGGGCTTTGAGCATCTTGAACCGACACCCATGCCCTCCCATGAGGCCGTGGTCAGAATAATCCACAAGGCCCGCAGCCTTCTATTCCCCGGCTACTTCACCAGCACCAAGCTTAAAAAATCTAATCTGGCCTATTTTCTGGGTCAGGAGACCACGGAACTTTACGCCGATTTAAGCCAGCAGATAGTTCTCGCCCTTCAGCACGACTGCGTGCGGCGCAGTCTACCCTGTTCGTCCTGCCGGCCAAAGGGCCATGAAATCGCCCTGCGCTTCATTGAGACTCTGCCCGAGATGGAGGTCATGCTCACCTCTGATATTCAGGCCGCCTTAGATGGCGATCCGGCGGCCAAGGGAGCCGATGAGGTCATTTTCAGTTATCCCGGCCTGCTGGCCATCAATGTTTACCGCATGGCCCATGTCCTTTTAAAGCTCGGGGTGCCCATCATCCCCCGCATTATGACCGAACACGCCCACAGCCTAACGGGCATTGATATTCATCCCGGCGCCTCCATTGGCGGCAGTTTTTTCATTGATCACGGCACGGGGGTGGTTATTGGCGAGACCACTAAAATAGGCAGCCGGGTACGCCTCTATCAAGGAGTAACCCTGGGCGCCCTCTCCCTGCCCAGGGATGCCGGAGAACGCTACCGCGACCACAAGCGCCACCCAACCATTGAGGATGATGTGATTATCTATGCCAACACCACCATATTGGGCGGCGAAACCACCATTGGCACCCGAGCTGTAATTGGTGGTAATATCTGGCTCACGGAGAGTGTCGAACCAGACACCAAGGTTCTGCTTAAACGCCCGGAGTTAGCCTTCCTGGGCCGCGGCAAAAAAGCCACCAGATAAAAATCATTCACCACCCCACGCAAGGAGTCCAGCTATGAGTACCTATAACAACCTCACCGAAACTATTGGCCGCACCCCCCTTGTCCGCTTAAACCGCCTCAATCAGGGGCCAGCCCGCATTTACGCCAAACTTGAATCGCGTAACCCCCTGGGCAGCGTCAAGGATCGCATTGGTCAGGCAATGATCGCCACAGCCGAGGCGGCCGGGGAAATCTCCAGCGAAAGCGTAATTATTGAGGCCACCAGCGGCAATACAGGTATCGCTCTGGCCTCGGTCTGCGCCGCCAGGGGACTGCGTTTGATCCTGACTATGCCCGACACCATGAGTATCGAACGCCGACGCCTCCTGGGCCATCTCGGCGCCGAACTGGTTCTAACCCCCGGAGCCGAAGGCATGAAGGGGGCGATTAACAAGGCGGTTCAGCTGGGAGCGGAAATCAAGAATTCCTTTATTCCGGGCCAATTCACTAATCCCGCCAACCCGGAGATTCACCGTCAGACCACCGGCCCCGAAATCTGGCAGGATACTGCGGGCCAAGTGGACATATTTATTGTCGGGGTGGGAACCGGAGGTACAATTACCGGAGCGGGCGAATTCTTAAAGGATAAAACCCCCAACCTCAAGATAATCGCGGTTGAACCAAAGGATTCCCCGGTCTTAAGCGGCGGTAAACCAGGGCCCCACAAAATTCAGGGTATTGGCGCCGGTTTTATCCCCGAAGTCTTAAATATCGCCATCATTGACGAAGTCTTTCAGGTCGAAAATGACGAGGCCATGCGCACGGCACGCTCATTAAGCACCACCGAGGGCATCCTCTGCGGTATATCATCCGGGGCCGCCGTCTTTGCCGCTCTTGAAACAGCCGCCCGACCGGAAAATAAGGATAAAACTCTTGTGGTCATCCTCCCTGATACCGGAGAGCGCTATCTCAGTACCCCGCTTTTTACAGATTAATTCTGCTAATCAGGCCAGGCATACGACAAGGCCAAGACCCTTGGCAGTTGACTTGCGGATAAACTCTTGGAAAAGTTACTGAATTATTTTGCCTTAATCCGTAGAATAGCTATATTACAAAAAGAGTAAGTGCTTAATGAGTACCCTGAAGCACTTACGATCATCGGTGACGTGGTTGATTGAACGCTAACAAAAAAGGAGTTAAACAATGGCAACAATTGTCTCTTTAAATATCAGCCTTAGTAAGGGAATGGAGAAAAAACCAGTCTCAGAGGTTACCCTAAAGGTTGATCATGGAATCATTGGCGATGCCCACGCCAGAAACTGGCACCGCCAAATCAGCCTCCTCGGCATTGAGAGTATCAATAAGATGCTGGCCGCGAGAGACGATCTCGATCTGCCGCCCGGCTCCTTTGCTGAAAACATTACCACCAGCGGGATTGACCTGCCGTCTCTGCCCATCGGCACCAGACTGCAATCCGGAGAGATCGAACTGGAGGTCACCCAGATTGGCAAAAAATGCCATGATAAATGCAACATCGCCAAAAAAGTCGGCGACTGTATAATGCCTAAAGAAGGCATCTTCGCCAAGGTTATCACCCCCGGAGTTCTCAAGACCGGCGATGAACTTCTTATAAAATAATTTAGTTTTTTAACAAAATGTAGGATTTAAAGTTTTTTTATGTTAATTTTCCACAACTATTCAAGATCTATTCAGCTAAGGCACCGAATTGCCCTAAACTGTGAACTGTAACCGTTCAGATGTGCTCCAGGTTCGTTCGTTTTGGCCGCCGAGTCTGTACACCCTGTACGTGAGGTGGCCAAAACGGACGAAGATGGGGTGCAGCTGAATGGTTACCTATTCAACCGCTTTAACAAGGTACACAATTGGCACATATCCTCTTAGTAGATGACGACCCGGCCATAAGGAAAGTATTTACCAAAATCCTGAAAAAGGTGGGGCATGAAGTTGTCTGCGCTGAAAACGGCCAGGAAGGCCTGGAGTTATGTCAAAATAATTCATTTGACCTGATTATTACTGATATGCTGATGCCGGTTAAAGACGGCCTGAAGATGATCATGGAATTAGATCGGGTCTTCCCCGAAACTCGGATCATTGCCGTTTCCGGCGGCGGAGTTATCGAGGCTGAACGTTATCTGCGCCTGGCCGGCACCATTGGCGTTAAAAAAAGTCTAACCAAACCCGTCTCCAAGACGGATCTGCTTACCGCCGTAAATGAAATACTGTCATAATTTTACCAGCTTTACCCTCCCCTATAAGGTAAGCGCTCCATAAACACCACCCTGCACATGCTCCCACCCCGCGATATACCGGTGTAGTCGCATAGTCGCGGGGTGGGAACGTGTACATGGCGGCTTTCTTTTACAACCACCACTCTTAAAATATGCTACAGGTTAACAGTCTCAATCTCCAATACGGTGACAAGCACCTCTTTAAGGACATCTCTGTCCGCTTGAACGGTCAGGACAGGGTTGGTCTGGTGGGGGTTAACGGCACCGGCAAATCCACCCTGCTGAAGATGATGGCCGGCTACCAGGAAACTGATTTCGGGGTCATAAGTAAGTCTAAAAAATCCACCCTCGGTTATCTACCCCAGGAATTTGAAGGCTTCACGCCCGGCCGAACCCTGCGCCAGGAGGCGGAAACAGCCTTTGCCCATCTTCTGAAAATCCAGCGTGAGCTGGATGAGGTTAATAACGAATTAAGCGCCGCTGCCCCTAACAGTCCAGGCTTTTCCGATCTTCTTCAACAGCAGGGCGAGTTACAGATGCAGCTTGACAGCTCCGATTTTTTCCACATTGAGGGCAAAATCGAGAAGGTTTTAAGCGGACTCGGCTTTTCCGCTTCGGACATGAACCGTGATTGTGATGACTTCAGCGGCGGCTGGCAGATGCGTATCATGCTGGCCAAAATTCTTCTCACCCACCCCTCTTTTGTCTTTTTGGACGAGCCCACCAATCATCTTGATATAGAATCACTGACCTGGCTGGAAGATTTTCTAAAATCATACCAGGGGGCCATGATTATCATCTCCCACGACCGGGCCTTTCTGGATAATCTAACCAATGTGACCTGGGAACTCAGCCTGGGACACCTGACAGTTTACAAGGGAAATTACAGCTATTATATCACCGAGAAGGCCGAAAGAATGGCGGTTCAACGGGCGGCCTACAATAACCAGCAGGCCAAGATTCAACAAACCATGCGTTTTGTAACCAGATTCAGGGCCAAATCCACCAAGGCCAAGCAGGTTCAGAGCCGGCTCAAACAAATTTCACGACTTGATATCCTGGAGCTTGAAGATACTGAGAGCCGAATATCTTTCCGTTTTCCGCCCGCCATCAGCAGCGGCCGGATGTCGATTACAGTCGAAAACCTGGCCATGAATTACGCTGAAAACCAGGTTTTTAAAGGTCTTAATCTCGAGCTCAACCGCGGAGACAAGGTGGCGGTGGTTGGCGCCAACGGGGCAGGCAAATCCACTCTGGTCAAGATTATTGCCGGGCATATTACCCCCACCTCGGGAGCAATAAAGCCGGGCCATAATTGCCGTATTTCATATTTCGGCCAGCACCAGGCCCAGGAACTGGCCCCCGATCTAACGGTAATGCAGACCATGGAACAGGTTGACGTTGAGCAGACAGTTACCTCCACTCGTTCGCTGTTAGGCACCTTCCTCTTCCGAGGGGACGAGGTAGATAAAAAGGTAATGGTTCTTTCAGGCGGTGAAAAGAGCCGTCTGGCTCTGGCCAGAATGATTATGTCACCCGCTAATCTGCTGATAATGGACGAGCCTACCAATCATTTAGACATGATGTCACAGGATATTCTCCAAGAGGCCATGAAACAGTATGATGGCTCCATTATCGTAGTTTCCCATAATCGTTTTTTCTTAGACGGCTTTGTCAATAAGGTTTTAGAGATCAAAAACGGCCAGGCCTCCATATACGAGGGGAACATCAGTTATTATCTTGAAAAAACCCGATCCGGAACGGATAAGAATAAAACGGATAGAACGAATAAACAGACGGGCGGCTCACAAAAAACACCCATCCCCAAGGCAATGAAGAGCAAGGAGGCTCGTAAGGCAAAGGCCGCTGCCAGGGCGGCAGCAGCTCACCGTCTCAAACCTCTGAAGAAAAAACTGGCAGCCTTTGAACTGGATATTGAAGATCTGGAAAACAAGAAGGACAGCCTTGAACAGCTTCTGGCCGATCCGGAACTTTATCAGAACCAGGAGGCCTTTGCCGACAAAAGCAAAGAATATCAGAATATTACCAAACGATTAGACAGGATATATCCCCAATGGGAAGAGGTGCAGGAGGCCATTGATCTTATAGAGGCCGAGTCGGCAGCCCCATAGAGCCAGGTGAGACGAAGCTGCAGAGGCCACTCTTTGCTAATCAGTTATTCCCCTGCTCCATCTCATACTCTTTAAAGAGGCGGATAAACTTCTCCAGAACCAGGCGGCTTTCCTCATCCACCTCCACAAATTCTACCCCGGTCTCAAAGTTTTCCATGCTGCCGGGCCGGCAATAAATAATCCTGCCGCGAATATCGACCAAGTCCTCCTCAAGGGCCATGGTCATACTCAACATAAACCTGGGGTCAATTTCGAAACAGGTCTCAAGACATATCCCGGATTGCGAGACATTCAGGGTACGCCCCATACTTTGACGAACCAGGGTACCATTTTCATCCAGACAAATATAAGATAAATTCAAGGAATCAAACCTTGGATACTGCCGTTTATTTTCCGCCACGATGGTCCCCACGAATATTATCCAGCAGCTTTAATGCCGCCAGATTGATTTTAAAGTCAGAAGACAGAATAGTCAGCGCCTGCGGCGATTATAACTGCGGGCCTGTCGGCTCTTGCAATTCTGTTTTCATTGTTTATTGCCTCTACGCTATCCGAAGTCTACGCTATCCGAAGTCTACGCTATCTGTTATGCCTGGGCAGCCGGGCATGGCCGTTACTCTGTTTTGTATCGGAAGGCTGCCAGTCCCCTAACTGCGGTGAAAAGATATGAACATTCGGCAATTATAAAACAGCTTGGCGCCGAAAGTCAAGTTTAAGGGGCCGCTCGCGGCATGGACATCATCCAATAACGCCCCGGAAGAACGCCAAAATACTCTATGAGAGGTATAAATGCTTCAGGGTCGTTTACCTATGATGTGGTCTCCCGCACCTGCTCCACCCTGGCACCCAAATCTATGAGCTTGGCGGTTAGATTATCATAGCCCCGTTCAAGATGATAAATCCGGGAGATTTCCGTTATACCCTGGGCCGCCAGACCGGCAATAACCAGCGAGGCGCTGGCCCGCAGATCGGTAGCCATAACTCTGGCCCCGGTCAGCAAACCGCCCCCCCTGACAATGGCGTTACGTCCCTCAATCCTGATATTGGCTCCCATGCGGTTCAACTCGGCGACATGCATAAAACGATTTTCAAATATTGTCTCCTGAATCACCGATAGGCCGCCATTGGTCAGAGTCATCAAGGCCATTATCTGGGCCTGAAGATCGGTGGGAAAGCCCGGATACGGCATGGTTTTTATGTCAACATTACTTAAATGCCCCCGGCGTCCCGCCAACAACCAATTGTCACCGGCCTCTATCTCCATCCCGACCCGCCGTAATTTGTCCAGGAGCATGGGGAGATGATCCGGACGGCAGTTATTAATCCTTATTTCCCCGCCGGTGGCACCCACAGCAATGAGATAGGTGCCGGTCTCAATCCTGTCGGGAATAATAGCTGTGACGGCGGGCCTTAATTCCTCTACCCCGTCAATGGCTAATATATCACTGCCGCGTCCTTCTATCCTGGCCCCCATGCCGGTGAGCATATCAATGAGATTCGCGATCTCCGGCTCCCGGGCGGCATTCTTGATAACGGTACGCCCCTGGGCGAGAGCCGCAGCCATGAGAATATTCTCGGTGCCGGTAACCGAGGGAATATCAAAACATATATTGGCGCCCTTGAGTCGTCCAGAGCTCTTGGCCTCTACATAACCCTCCCGCAGGGTAATGGCAGCCCCCATTTTTTCAAAGCCCTGCAGATGAAAATCAATGGGCCGGGCGCCAATGGCACAGCCGCCGGGCAGCGACACCCTGGCCACTCCGCAACGAGCCAGCAACGGCCCTAAAACCAATACCGAGGCCCGCATGGTCTTGACTAAATCATACGAGGCCTCAAAATTATCTATCTTGTCGGCGCAAATCCGCCACTCACCCCCGGCATCCGGCTGACATTCAAGACCAAAGGAACGCAGAAGTTTGACAATAGTCCTCGTATCACGCAGATCGGGAACATTACTGATAACATGGGTACCGGCGCAAAGCATGGTAGCGGCCAGCAACGGCAGGGCGGCATTTTTGGCCCCGCTGATCCTTATCTCACCATGGAGGGGATGCCCCCCCTCAATAACTAATTTATCCATTATAAAATCACCTCAAGCGAGCCTGTAATACACGTGGCAGCCCGGCATAATCCCGATGTACAATTACCTGCTCATATTCAGAGCTTTTGAAAAGCCCTAAGACATAATCTTCCTGATCATAACCAATCTCCATAAAAAACCAGCCGCCTGGGGATATAATCTCAGGCAGACCGCTGGTTAAGCGCCTTATCTCTTCAATACCATCCCGGCCGCCGTCCAAGGCACAAAGAGGCTCATGGCGCAATTCCGGCTGCAGCTGCTCCATAACCCCGGAATCCACATAAGGTGGATTGGCGGTAACAAGGGAGAAACGCCGGGCGCCAATAAAGGGGCTGTGCCAATCAGCCTGGATAAAATCGAGCCTCTCCGCCCCCAGGCGACGGGCATTTCCCCTGGCCTGCCGCAGGGCCGAATACTTCAGGTCAAGGGCCAGCCCCCGCATCCAGGGAAGCTCCAGGGCCAGAGTAACGGCTATTATACCACTGCCTGTCCCCAGATCCAAAAACAGTGGCTGCCGCGGCCCGGAATCCATGGGAGCGGGAAACTGCCGTAACACCTCTTCAATCAGAATCTCCGTCTCCGGCCGGGGAATAAGTACTGCCGGAGATACCGCGAATGAACGGCCCCAGAATTCCTGCTCACCGATAATATAGGCCAACGGCCGCCGACTGCGCAGACGTTCTCCCAGGGCCTTCATAATTAGAGAGCTTACCGCTGCCGGGGGCTGACGGCGGGCCCGCAAAAAGATATCGCCGCGCCCAAGACCACTGAAATGGCCAATCATAAGCACCGCCTCGGCCTCGGCCTCAGGCGGCTCTACCCCGCCCTCCACAAGGCGTTGAAGCACTAAATTATAAAGTTTAAGATAGGTCAATTTGCGAAAATCAAGCGTAAGGAGGGATAGGGCCTGGATATTCTGGATATTACAATCGGATAAATAGAGAAGGCTTATTGAATGTTTTTCAGGGCCTCAGCCTGATAATGAGAAATGAGAGGGTCTATAATTTCATCCAATTTTCCCATCATTATATCATCAATTTTATAGATGGTAAGATTTATCCGGTGGTCACTTACCCGGCCCTGGGGAAAATTATAGGTGCGGATCCGCTCACTGCGATCACCGCTCCCCACCTGACTCTTGCGCTGGGCGGATATCTTGTCATGCCTTTCCTGCTCAAATTTATCCAGCAGCCTGGCCCGTAAAACCCGCAGAGCGGACTCTTTGTTCTTGTGCTGAGATTTTTCGTCCTGACAGGTCACAATCATCCCGGTGGGCAGATGGGTAATCCGCACCGCTGAATCAGTGGTATTGACGCTTTGACCACCGGGCCCGGAAGAACGAAAAATATCAAAACGCAGTTCATCGGGACGGATATTCAACTCAACGTCTTCGACCTCCGGCAGAACCGCCACAGTAACCGCCGAGGTATGGATGCGGCCCTGGGTCTCGGTTTCCGGCACCCTTTGTACCCGGTGTACCCCTGATTCATATTTTAATTTGCTGAAGACCTTCTTGCCCTTGATGAGGGCGATAATCTCTTTAAAACCACCAATACCAATGGGATTGCTGCTTAATATTTCAATTTTCCAGCCCTGAGCTTCGGCAAAACGTGAATACATCCGGAAGAGATCAGCGGCAAAGAGCGCCGCCTCGTCACCGCCGGTTCCAGCCCGGATCTCTAAGAGAATATTTTTGGCATCATTGGGGTTGGGTGGCAGCAGCAACACCTTCAACTCCTGCTCCATCCGCTGCCGTTTTTGGTGAAGATCGGCAATGTCTTCCTTAATCATGGCCAGCATGTCGGCATCGCTCTCGGCGGCCAGCATCTCCTCACTGTCCGCCAGCTCTTCACCGGCACGGCGAAAGGCCTGATAGAGATCGTCCATCTTAACGACGTGGGCATGCTCCCGTGCTATTTTCTGGTATTCATCCCGACGGCTCATCAGAGCCGGATCAGAGAGACGGGACTCAAGTTCAAGCCGTTTGGTTGATAGATGCTCAAATTTAGCGAACATAGAAGTACCTTAAACGTATCCTGCTCCAATGGAGCTGCCAACGCCCCTGAAACAAAATAAGCATCACCGGCAAACCGATGATGCTTATAAAGCATAAAACCTTAAACCAAACCGGTAAACGGTTCGTCAAAACAATTCCATATCTGCCGCATAGAGGCGGGCGGCAACTTCATATAACCCCTAACCATTCCGGACAAATATTGATGCTATCGTAAAAAGTCGAAAGGTCTAATTCTGCCCCTAATGATTTCAAGATGTTACCTATGGTAAATTTGCCAAATGTGGACTTTTTACCAGAGCATCAATATTACCAGACCAGCTTTAATCAGCGGCCTGGATGAAATTATTTAGCAGCCGCCTGAAAATGCTTGGCATATTTTTTCTTGAACTTCTCAACCCGGCCGGCGGTATCAACTAATTTTTGTTTACCGGTAAAGAAGGGATGGCACGCTGAACAAATTTCAACACTCATGGCGCTGTCAACGGAACCTAACTCTATTTTATTGCCACAGGCGCAGGTGGCTACAATCTTATGGTAATCAGGATGGATATCTTTTTTCATAACTTTCCTCTTACGGATAATTTTTAGGGCTGCCCGTCATCAGCGGGCATATCAACTGCGAACCGCTTATATTTACCTTGATTCAACGAATAAATCAACTTCTTAAGCATTCATCATCGCAAAAAAATCGGCATTAGTCTTGGTCCCCTTCATCTTGCCCAGCAGAAACTGCATGGCATCGGCAGAGTTCATCTTGGAAAGTAGATTCCTTAAAATCCAGGCCCGATTCAACTCATCGGCTGAGAGCAGCAGCTCCTCCTTCCTGGTTCCGGAGCGATTCAGATCAAAGGCAGGATACAGCCGGCGATCCGACAATTTACGATCCAGGACAATCTCCATATTACCGGTGCCCTTGAATTCCTCAAATATTACCTCATCCATCCGGCTGCCCGTATCAACGAGGGCGGTGGCGATAATAGTAAGACTGCCGCCCTCCTCAATATTCCTGGCCGCCCCGAAAAATCTCTTGGGCCGGTGCAGGGCGTTGGAATCAACCCCGCCGGAAAGAATCTTGCCGCTGGGCGGCACCACGGTATTATAGGCCCTGGCCAGGCGGGTAATACTGTCTAAGAGGATAACCACATCCTTCTTGGCCTCTACCAGTCGCTTGGCCTTTCTAATGACCATCTCCGCCACCTGAATATGACGCTGGGGCGGTTCATCAAAGGTGGAGCTTACCACCTCGCCCTTGACGCTGCGGGCCATATCCGTAACCTCCTCCGGCCGCTCATCAATGAGCAGCACCAGCAGAATAGCCTCTGGATGGTTATGAGCGATACTGTTGGCGATATCCTTAATCAGAACGGTCTTCCCGGTACGGGGCGGCGCCACAATGAGACCACGCTGCCCCTTGCCGATGGGCGACATCATATCCATGATCCGCATGGAATAATTATCAGGGGCAAACTCCAGGTTGAGACGTTCCTCCGGATGCAGAGGAGTCAGGTTGGTGAACAGGGTTTTCTCCCGATTTTTCTCCGGCAGATCAAAATTCACCTCCTCAACCTTGAGCAGGGCGAAATAACGTTCACCGGACTTGGGAGAACGAATCTGGCCGGCAATAGAATCACCGGTGCGGAGATTAAGACGCCTGATCTGGGAGGGCGAAACATAGATATCATCAGGGCCGGGCAGATAATTATAATCAGGAGCCCGCAAGAATCCAAAACCATCAGGAAGGATCTCCAAAACCCCGCTGCCTCGATTATCGCTGTCATTCTTCTCGGCCTTAGCGTCATGGGCCTTTAATATTTCAAAAATCAGCTCTTGTTTACGAAGGCTGCTGTAGCCTTCCACCTTGTATTGCTTGGCCAAATTGGTCAATTCGCTGATTTTTTTTAACTTGAGTTCCGCCAAATCCATAAAAACAATCTCCTTAACGCATTAAAATAACAGTAAAATGATGAATAACAGTATAAAATATACCGACATAAATTTATTTTATTAAGCGCCGCTAAGCCCCAAGGCCTGGCAGGACGCTGTATTAATTAAAAGAACAAACTCTATCTGGGAGTTATAAAATTGGAAGAATAAAGGGAGTAAACCGCGATTTTAATATTTTTAAGATAGATAATATCAGATATGGAAAAAACGGGATATTTTTGGCCTGTAACGAGAACAGGCTCACAAGTAACGATGGGCAGAGTATATATTCAGAACATTCAGGAAAAAAGGAAAAGCTCATCATTTAAACCCTGACCGCCGATAAGCTTTAGGATACCTTTATGACATTGCAACTATTGTGTCAAGCTCTTTTTGCAACTTCTCTAACTGAATGACCGTTTCCGGCCATTTAGCGCTGTTATCAATCACGTAATCAGCCCATTGGCGCTTTCTCTCCAACGGCATCTGGGCTTTAAGAGCCAAACGCGCCTCGTCCTCCGTCACCCCATCCCTGGCCCGCAGACGGCTGAGGCAAACATCATCCGCAGCGCTGACTAAAACCACCTTATTAAAAAAAACCTGCCAGCCCGCTTCAAAGAGCAGAGGGACTTCGATCAGCATGGGCCGCGGATTAAAGGCGGGCCGGGCCGCAACCCGCTCACTAATTGCCGTTAGCACCAGGGGATGCAGACAGCTCTCCACCCGGCGCTTCAGGCGGGTATCACTAAAAATTTCACGGCGCAGCATCGGTTTATCGAGCCGGCCGTTAGAGGAGAAAAAGCCCGAATCCAGCCAGGTACGTAACAGCCGCCAACCCTCGCCGCCCACCTCAAGAAGTTCAGCCACCAGCTCATCGGCACTAAGCCCCGCCAAGCCGCCGTGTTCCATCAACCAGCGGCATACCGAGCTTTTGCCGGAGGCAATTCCGCCGGTGAGCCCCACAACCCCCGGCGGGAAAGCACTCTCAGGAGCACTCATCATTACCATCCCAACCACCAAGGCCTTCTATTACCGAGGCCATGTCCGGCCACAGGGCGGCGGTAAAGTCCAGCGCCGCGCCATTCATCGGATGGGTAAAAGAAAGATGCCAGGCGTGCAACATCTGCCTGCTTATTCCGAGAGACGAGAAAGATGACTTTTTATGGCCATAGAGAATATCACCGGCCACAGGTGTCCCCTGATAAGCCATATGTACCCTTATCTGATGGGTGCGGCCGGTACTTATCCGGACTTCAAGCAGGCTGAGAGGCTCCTGAAAGGTACGCAGGGTGCGCCAACTGGTTACCGCCTCTCTGCCGGCCGTGGAGCGCACAGCCATCTTGCGGCGATGTACCGGGTGGCGGCCAATGAGGGTATGC
>DRPV01000038.1 GCA_011330685.1 Desulfobacterales bacterium | reverse complement strand
ATGAACTTCTTGCCAATGTAGTACTGGAATTAGACCGCTTAAATCCAGCCATTGCCGCCCGTCTTCTGGGGCGTCTCAGCCGCTGGCGGCTCTATGACCACAATCGTCGGAACCTGATGGCGTCCCAGTTAAAACGTATACTGAGGCGGGAGGGGATATCCAAAGGAGTCTACGAGGTAGCGGAAAAATCACTGGTTTAAGAGACCGCCATCCTGTTCAAGAATATCATTGATATCGACAAAAGGTCTCTCTCCCAAAACTCTCTAAAATATCTGCAGCTTTTATTGGAAGCCAGAGAGGATCAGGATGCTGAAACTCAGTAATATTACAAAAAAATATTTTAAAACTATGGCCTTAAACAAGGTCAGTTTTGAGGCATCAAGGGGGTCTATTACGGGAATTATCGGCCCCAATGGGGCCGGTAAGTCAACCCTTCTGGACATAATTTCAGGTTTTCAAAATCCTGACGGGGGTGAAATATATTTTAATGACCAGCCGCTGAAGTCGTTTAAAGAGTATAGAAAAATTCTTTCCTATATGCCGCAGCATCTTGAGATCTATCCGGATTACCATGTCGATGAATTCATAGAGTTTATCAATGCGGCGACTGAGCACATTGATATCAATTTAATTGAGATACTTAATCTGGAGCAGGTAAAAAACAAAAAGATACGTTATCTATCAAAGGGTTATCATCAGAGATTAAAACTCTTTTTCGCATTGTCCAATACTAAAGAAATCATAGTCCTTGACGAGCCTTTCGACGGATTTGACCCAATTCAGCTCATTGAAATATTAGAGCTTATCAGATCCGAAAATATAAAAGGCCGAACGTTCATCCTTTCCATACATCAGCTCTATGATGCGGAAAAAATCTGCAACCACTATGTGTTACTTAACGAGAGCCGGGTTGTGACTCAGGGAAACATACAAACACTGAAGCAGACATTCGGAGAGGATAATTATTCGTTAGAGCAGATATTCAAGAGAGCAATCCAATGAGACCGTTTTTGGTACTCACTCTCAAAGAGACCAAGGATATCTTTTTCTCTAAAACAGCTTTATTGTTTCTGGTGCTTGTGAGTTTTATTGTTGGTTACGGGTTTGTGACAGCCGTTGGTTTATATAGTGAACAAAGCCTGGCCGCAGTTAACAACCCTTTGTACGCGAGGGGATTTGAACCGGTACCAGGTGTATTTGGGCCGATTTACGGGGGCCTGTTTATCCTTTTTTCCCTCTTTCTACCGTTTGTGATAATTCCGCTGATAAGTCTTGAAAAAGAGCACAATACATTAGCCATTCTGATACAGCTTCCCTTCAGCTTCAAAGATATTCTTACCGCAAAAATAATCGCCACCCTTCTCTTCCTGTTGTTCGTTTTGATATTAACATTTCCGGGTATTATCCTGTGGCGGATGTATGGCGGGCATATCCCGGTTAATGAGATATGCCTGTTGCTCTCGGGATATCTGCTTTATGGAATGTTTGTGGTGTCGGTATCTTTTTTTTCAGCGTCACTGTTCAACAGTGTGGCAAATGCCTCAATCTTTTCAATATTTCTGATCATATTATCATGGGTAATCGATTTCAGCAGAAATATGAATATATCACCGCTGCTATCCTTTATTTCTGAGTGGACCGTAACACGGGTTCTAAAATATTTTGAAAATGGCATTCTCTCTTTTACGGCCGCCATGTATTTTGTCCTAATCTGCTCTGTCTTTTTTATCATGGCTTATATCCTTTTAAGTTTTGATTTAAAGGATAAGTGGAAACCAATATCTTCAACAATTATTCTATTTCTATTTGCCATGTTTCTCATCTCTCACATAACGCTTAACGCTGACATGACGGAAAGCCATAGAAACTCATTTCCCCCCGGCATTTCAAAAGCGCTGGAAAAGGTTCCCGACCTTGAGATAGACATATATATGAATAAAGGCGATTCCAGATTTGCAGATTATCAAAAAAGCTTTTTAAAAAAGCTGGAGCTGATAAGAAATGATGTAAGAGTTAAGATAATGACCGGTAAAGAACTAAAGAAAAAATATGGCTTGTTTGTGTATAAAATAAATGGAAAATCTAAGGAAACATACTCTAACAGTGAGCAGGAAATATTCCCTATAATATTCGGGCTTGCAGGAATAAGTGCCGGTCATTGGAATAATGAGACGGAGTTCCCTGGCTACCCGCTTGTTGTAAAAGAAAGACTGTCAATTATCGAGTACATTTATTATCTGCTGATTCCTCTGGGCATGGTATTCGCGTTTGCAGTTAACAACTTAAAATTATTAAGGAGACTTAAGAAATGAGAAAAAAAATGATGCTGCTGCTTATAGTTCTTTCTTCCCTGCTGGCACCAGGGATTGTCTTTGCCGGAAAAACCGTTGATGTCAATTTCAACAAGGAAGTAGCCGGAGCGCCATCAAAATCCTTCAGTTCGCTTGTGGGAACATGGTACATCAGCCGGGATGGGAGCAATGTTGTCTATGCGGTTGACGGCAGAAAATGGATGAGGGGAACGATGTCTGCCGGATTTGCGGATAAGGCAAAGGCATTATACGGAGAGCGCTACGCCGAATTTTTAGATAATCTCGCGGCATACAAGTATTTCCCGCTAACTGTTTATCAAGGAATTAAGACTTTCAGCAAAGGAACGATATCTGTAAAATTTAAGGCAATCAGTGGTCGAATTGATCAGGCGGCCGGTATTGCATTTAATATCAAGCCAAACGGCAATTATCTGGTTATAAGAGCAAATCCGTTAGAAAACAACATAGTAGCTTTCAAGATGGAAAGAGGTAACCGTTCCGTTGTCCAGTGGGTACGAAATATTCCGACAGAGTCAAGGAAATGGTACACCCTGAAAGTTGTTATAAAGGATGACAGCGTTGAAGGTTATCTGAACAATAAACGATATATCAGCTTCAAGTTTAAAAAGAAGATCAAGGGTAAGATTGGTTTATGGTCAAAGTCTGATTCTTATGTCGCCTTCGATAATTTTACTGTTCAATCGAACTGATTAATACCACTCCACCACTTTATTGTCGGCTGGCATACGGGGAAATTTTCAAAGACAGATTCAGCCAAATTATCAGGGCGCAGCATAATGAATATATTGCAGCCTATATGGCCGATGGCGACCAAATGAAATATCTGTGGGAGCATGATTTTTGCAGGAATTAATCCCGAATTAAAATCCTCACTACGAACACTTCTTGCTGACAACAAACAATTTACAAAAACGGCCGTTAACAGGCTGATTTCTATATAGATTCAAACACAGAGCCAGGATAAACAACTGCATCCATGGAATCAAGCCAGAATCAATTCGTAAGGACACCTGAAAGAATATCTTGAAAGATATTGTCCAGTGCATTAAATAGTATTCCCCTTTACCCAAAAATCAAAAATCTTAGGTAACCATGTAGCTGTAGTTTTATACCGGGGAACCAAATTTTTTTCGTGTTTTTGCTTATTTTGCCCCAGATAGAATGCCGGAAAAACAAAATCAGTTTTCTGGTTCCGTAAGCTTATTGAGAGCAATACACAATATATGTTCTTAACCGGACATTCCTTTAAAAAACCTGGGTAAAGGTAATAGTTACAACAAATTTTTAATTTCAGCTTCACAGGAATAATATGTGTCGACTTAGCGCCATTACCGCTGATAAATATTTTTCAGTGATGGACAATATACGGGCCTTGGATACCATGAAAGAGGGGCACGACGGCTCAGGCCTAGGCTTCGTACTCAAGGATCTCGGCGGCGACTTTAAGGATCTGAAGGAATATCCGATTTTATCCGGCATCTGTACCGACAGCGGCCGCCGCAAGCTTGATGATTATATGAAGCAGGCCGGTTTCAAGGTCAAATTCATGTGGGAGCCTCAAATCTGCGAGAAGGCCGGTTCCTCGGTGGTTAAACGCGGCCACTACCTTACCACCGCCTATCAATATCCAGACGAATACATCAACCGTTCACAGGATGAAAAAGAGGCCCTGCTCACCAAAACCCGCCTGCGGCTCCGAGACGAAGGTCTAAAGAATAATTCGCTTTATATTTTCAGTTTCTGGCCCGATATAATCACCATGAAGGAGGTCGGCGACCCTTTGGAGGTTGGTGAATTTTTTGGTCTCGACAAAAAACCGCTCACCGCCAAAATCGCCATGGCCCAGGGCCGGCAGAACACAAATTACGCCATTGACCTCTATGCCTGCCACCCCTTTTTCTTACAGGGTTACTGTACCATGACCAATGGCGAAAACACGGCCTTTGTCCCCAACCGTGACTATCTCCTGCGGCGGAATTTCCCCGGCTACCGAAATTATAAATCAGACTCCGAGATTTTTTGCCATACCCTGCATTTTGTCCATAAACGTTTAGGCTATCCCCTGCGTTATTACAAGGATGTCATCACCCCGCTGACCAATAATGAGATTGATGGTCGTTCTGATGCCGAGGCCCTGCGGCTTATTAAAAAGTCCCTGCGTCCCCTTTGCATTGACGGCCCCAACTGTGTCATCGGTTTTATGCCTGACGGCTCAGTGTTCATGCTGCAGGACAGCAAAAAACTGCGGCCCGGTATTGTGGGCGGCACTACCGGTCATTACGGCCTTATGTCGGAAGAATGCGGCCTGGATCAGGCCGTACCCAAAAGAAAACGGGAGGATGATATTTTCCCCATGCGTTACGATTTCGTAGTAATCAGCCCAAATGCCAAAGAGGTTCAAGTATGGAACCAGTTAAAGGGATAAACATGATGGATATTCCCCTGCTCGATTTCCCATATATTATCCGCTGGCGCGACGACCGCTGTACCCGGTGCGGCAAATGCACCGCCGTCTGCCCCACCAAGGCTATTGTCCCGGCCGTAATTGCCCGCCGCCTCGTGCGGAGTGAGGGAGAAATTCCCCTGCCCACTACGGTAAGAGGGGTAGAACAGGTCATAAAGCAGGTCAGCGATATTGATCATTACTGCACGGGCTGCGGCACCTGTACCTTGGTCTGTCCCAACATGGCCATTGTCCCGGAACATAACCCGGCCTCCAAATTCCTCTTCCATAAAAACAGAGGCGGAGTTCCATATAAACGCGGCGGCCGCCGCAATGATCCCAGCACCAGCACCCTGGATAAATTAAAATTCACCCGTATCTCCATGCTCACCGATCCGGCCTTAGATGCCGGCCGCCATGAATTTTATATCCGTACCCTCATGGGCCGCAACCTGCCGGCCGAGGACATTCCGCTGATTGTCAAGGATGGGCGTCTCATAGTGGAGGCCAATAAATTTATTCCACCGGTACGGGAGATATTCCCCATCCGCATCGGCGGCATGTCCATCGGCGCCCTGTCACCCCCCATGTGGGAAGGGCTGGCTATGGGTGTTACCTATTTAAATGAGGTAGAGCATATCCCGGTGGTCATGGGCTCCGGCGAAGGCGGGGTTCCGTCCAGGCTCTTAAAATCCCGATTCATTAAATATTTTATTCCCCAGATCGCCTCGGGTTATTTTGGCTGGGACGAAATTATCCACGCCCTGCCCGATATGGTGGAGGATCCAGCCGCCATTGAGATCAAATACGGTCAAGGGGCCAAACCCGGTGACGGCGGCCTGCTCATGGCCTACAAGGTCTTAAAGCTCATCTCCGAGATTCGCGGTGTACCCATGGGGGTTGATCTGGCCTCACCGCCTACTCACCAGACCAAATACTCCATTGAGGAGGCGGTGGCCAAGATGATTCAGAGTGTCAGCATGGCCTGGGGCTTCAGGGTGCCGGTATATCCCAAAATCTCCGGCACCAAAACCGCCCTGGCCGTCCTGAATAATCTGGCTCGTAACCCCTACGCCGCCGCTCTGTGCATCGACGGCGAGGACGGCGGCACCGGCGCGGCCTATAATGTCTCCCTCGACAAGATGGGGCATCCCATTGCCAGTAACCTGCGCGATTGTTATCTCGACTTAGTTAAACAGGGCAAACAGAATGAGCTACCCATCTTTGCCGCCGGTGGAGTAGGCAAACAGGGGAATCTCGCCGCCAACGCCGCCAGTCTCATTCTGCTTGGGGCCTCAGGGGTTGATATCGGCAAATATATAATGCAGGCGGCAGCCGGTTGTTTTGGTGATGAGCATAACCGCTGTAACCTCTGTAATCTCGGCAAATGTCCGCGCGGCATTACCACCCAGGATCCCAGGTTGTATCGGCGTTTAAGCGCCGAGAAAGTCGCCCAACGGGTGGTTGATGTCTTCAAGACCGCCGAGATGGAACTTAAGAAGGTCTTTGCCCCGATGGGCCGCAGTACTCAGCTGCCCATCGGCATGTCCGACGGTCTGGGGGTCTCAGATCAAGATATTGCTGACCGTCTGTCAATTTCATATGTTTGTTAGGTAACCGTTCAGCTGCACCCCATTTTCGTCCGTTTCGGAGTCTACGCTTACCTGTCCACCTTCACGTACGGGGTGTACAGACTCGGTGGCCAAAACGAACGAACCTGGAGCACATCCGGAGTCTTCACTTTCCTGAACGGTTACAGCTCACGGTTAAGGGCAATTTGTTGCCTTGGCTGAACGGTTACTTTGTTAGGCACAAAAAATGATTATTAACGGTAAATTGAACAATAAGCGGCTGTCCTCCAAGGCCCTGGAAGAGAATATTCAGGCCGCCGTCCATAATGGTTCCCACAGCCTGGAAATCAAGGCTCAGGGCCAGCATGGTATCGGCGGCCGACTTTGGCCCGGTGATGATAAAATTAATATAAAGGTCAGCGGGCCTGTGGGCCAGCGCCTCGGAGCCATGGGAATGCAGGGCACCGAGATTGTAGTCAACGGCAGCGCCTCGGATGATGTGGGCTGGCTGAATTGCGGAGCCACCATAACCGTACTGGGAGATGTTACCAACGGGGCTCATAACGCCGGGGCTCAGGGTATCCTCTATGTCCAGGGCGGCGGCGGAGCGAGATGCGACACCATGACCAAGAATAATCCGCGCTACGCCCCTCTGCAGTCCTGGTATTTTCGGGATGTGGGTGATTCCTTCGCGGAGTTCAAGGCCGGCGGAATAACGGTGGTCTGCGGGGTGGAACCACGCAATCCGGATAATATATTAGGTTATCGACCCTGCGTAGGCATGGTGGGCGGGGTTATTTATTTCCGCGGCCCCATAACCGGCTACAGCCGCAATGATGTCCAGCTTCTCCCTTTAGATGATGAAGACT
>DRPV01000037.1 GCA_011330685.1 Desulfobacterales bacterium | reverse complement strand
TTGCCGTAACGATCCAGCATCTCGTCCTCTAATTCCCTGGCCTCGGCCGCTGATTTCAACGCCGCTATTTTGCGGTAGGCGATGTAGCGCTGATTAGTGTCCGGCATATAGGATTCAGGAATAAAGGCCGATATATTAAGATTAATCTCTGGATCAATCTCTGGGGCGGCTTCGGTATCAGCGCTTAGCCCGGCGGATTTTTTCTTTAATTCATTCACCGTATTCTGCAGGAGATCAAGATAGAGATCATAGCCCACGGCGGCAATATTACCGCTCTGTGATTCACCGAGGATATTACCGCCGCCCCGAATCTGGAGATCACTCATGGCCAGCTTAAACCCGCCGCCCAGTTCGTTATACTCCATAAGGGCGCGCAGGCGCTGTTTGGCGTCTTTACTGATCTGCTCCATGGAGGGAACCAGTAGATAGGCATAGGCCTGCGCCCGGCTGCGGCCCACCCGGCCGCGAAGCTGGTAGATACCGGCCAGCCCCATGCGGTCGGCCCTGGTGATAATAATGGTGTTGGCATTGGGGATGTCGAGGCCGGACTCGATAATTGTGGTACAGATGAGGATATCCACCTCGTGATGGATAAAGCTGAACATAATATCCTCTAATATTTTTCCCGGCATCTGGCCGTGGGCCACGGCAATCCTGGCCTCCGGCACCAGGCTCTGAATCTTGAAGGCCACCTCCTGAATGGAGTGTACCCGGTTATGGACGATGAAGACCTGGCCGCCGCGCTGTAACTCCTTGATGACCGCCTCCTTAATTACCAGATCGTCATACTGGGCCACAAAGGTCTTTACCGAGTGCCGGTGACGGGGCGGGGTCTGAATAATGGAGAGATCGCGCACCCCGAGGAGCGACATCTGCAGGGTGCGCGGGATGGGAGTGGCGGTGAGGGTCAGGACATCAACCCCCACCCGCAGGCTCTTGAGGCGTTCCTTATGACGAACCCCGAAGCGGTGTTCTTCATCAATGATCAGCAGGCCGAGATTCTTGAACTCCACGTCCTTGGAGAGCAGGCGGTGGGTGCCGATGACAATATCAATGCCGCCGCTTTTAAGTCCCTGAATTATTTCCCGCTGCTGGGCCGGGGTGCGGAAGCGGTTCAGGCTGCCGATATTAACCGGGAAGCCTGCCATCCGTTCCCGAAAGGTTTCGGTATGCTGTTCGGCCAGAACCGTGGTGGGTACCAGGATGGCCACCTGGCGGCCGTCGGCAACGACCTTGAAGGCGGCCCGGGCCGCGACTTCGGTCTTGCCAAAGCCCACATCGCCGCATACTAAACGATCCATGCAGCGTTCCGAGGTCTGATCCTTTAAGACATCGTTAATTGCCTTCTGCTGACCGCTGGTTTCGTCATAGGGGAATGACTCTTCAAATTCCTGATACATGGCATCAGGAGGCGAGAAGGCAATGCCTTTTTCCTGCTTGCGGCGGGCGTAGAGCTTTAAGAGATCATCCGCCACCTTCCATACCGCCTCATGCACCTTGGCCTTGGCCCGATTCCAGGCCTTGCTGCCCAGGCTGGTTATAACCGGCTTTTTATCAGAGAGGCCGTTATATTTGCTCACCGTGTTGATTCGATCCATGGGCACATAGAGCCGGTCGTTGCCCTTATATGATATCTGCATGAAATCGCTGGCGGTTTTGCCGGTTTTCATGTTGATAATACCATCGTATATCCCCAGGCCATGATCGAGATGAACGACAACATCCCCAATATGGAGCTGCTCGAAATTAAGCGGTGCCGTCTCCTTTATCCTGCCTTTTTTGCGGGGCGCGGCAATGCGGCTCTCGCCAAATAACTCTAATTCGGAGATAAAGTGAATCTGTTCGTCAAGGAGGTCAAAACCGGCGGAGAGCGGGGCGGGGTAGAGATGGATTGTCTCTCTGCCTGCCTGGAGGACGAGGGGCTCGCTGCCATGCTCCGTAATCGGCAGGCCGCGGCCCTCAAGCATCTGGCGCAGATGGCCGCGGCGGCGTTCTGAACGGCAGGCAATATGAATGATATCGCCGTTGTCAAGCCAGTCTTTAAGACGGCGGACGAGGGGGGTAAGGAGGCCCTCCTTCTTGCGCTGTAACTCGAGATGCTGCTTTAACAGTTTATGATTACCGCAGTTTATTTTAACGGTCTGGCTGTCCTGTTGGCCGGGGACAGTGGTCTCAAAGTCATGGAGGCGGTGAGCCTTATTGACAGTGAACTGTTTACTTAATTCTGCCGCTGAAATGAAGAGGTCAGCCGGCGGCAGCACTATGGTCTGTTCGGCGAGGGCGGCCTGATGATTGGCTGTCACCCGTTCCCATACCAGTTCCTCCGCCTTTTGCAGAGCCGCCGGATCCATCAGCAGGATGATGGTGTCGGCCGGCAGATAGGACAGCGGGGTCTGTAATTTGTCATAAAAGAGGGGCAGGAAAAATTCAATTCCGGGGAATTTCAGGTCTTGAGAGGTCTTTTCCCGCAGGGCGTCAAGCTCATCCGTTGACCAGGCGAGTTCTTTGGCGTAGGTGGTGATCCGCTCGTTAACGGCCTCCCTACCCTCTGAGCCGGGGGGAAAAATAACGTCGTTTACCGGGATAATCTCCGCCTCGGTTATTTCCTCAATGGAGCGTTGACTGATGGGGTCGAAGAGGCGCATGGTCTCAATGAAGTCGCCAAAAAAATTGAGACGGACGGGGTTGGTAAAGCCGGGGGGAAAGATATCTAAGATATCGCCCCGCAGGCTGTATTCACCGGCATTTTGCACCAGGCTGCTGCTCTCATAGCCTGCCGTGTTCAGGGTGCGGAGAAAATCATCAAGCTCAATTTCCTCTTCGGCGATGAGCAGCTCCGTGAGGCCGGTGAGGACACTGGCCGGCATCACCCGGCGCAGCAGGGCCTCGGCAGAGGTTGTGATTAGGATGGGGCCGCTGGTGGTCTTAATCTTATAGAGGGCGCTGAGCCGCTGAGCCGTGGTGCGGGGGTCGGGAGACAACGGGGTATAGGGCGGTATCTCGTAGCCGGGGTAGTTGAATATGGGCAGATCGGTGAAGAGCGCCATATCCTCACTGAGCTGCCTGGCCCCGGCCTCGCCTGTTGTGACGCAGAGGACAGGCCGCCCCGCCTGCCGGGCAGTAAGGCAGGCGGTTAGAGCGGCGGCCGGGTCACGCAGGCCGCTTATATCAAGTCCCTGCTCCCCGGTGCGGCCCAGGAGCAGGGACAGGTCTTGGAATATCACTTTTTTACTGGATGTGGTTGGTTATTATCAGATGGCATGAAGAGGCGGCAGGCAGAAGGGCGGCTCAAACGCCAGCAGCAGGGCGTTCGTGGAGCGCTTACATTTAAGCACTAAAATGTGCCACCCATGGTGAAGTCCCAGTTACTCTGCTGCTCGTAAGGTTTGGGGTCAAGATTATAGCCCCACTCAAGACGCAGCGGCCCCATGGGTGAACGCCAGCGGAAGCCAAAACCGACACTCTTCTTGATATCGCTGAAATCCCAGTCAGAGTCCTCGGCATAAACATTACCGGCATCGAAGAAGGTTACACCTCGGAGGCCCGCGTCTTTAAGAAGGGGGAAGATATACTCTAAGTTGTAAAACCACATCTTGGCGCCGCCGATTTTTTCGCCGGTAATTGGGTCGCGGGGGCTGATGCTGGAGGCCTTGAAGCCCCGGATGGTATTTATACCACCTAAATAATATTTCTCAAAAACCGGCAGCTTGTTGCCGGAGTTGGCAAAGGCCAGACCGGCGGATAATTTATTATGAATAGTGGTGTCCCAGGGCAGGGGATAATACCAGCTTGTGGAGGCCTCTAACTTGGTGAACTGGCTGTCGCCGCCCAAGGGGCCGCCGGCATATTTAAGGGACATGGAATATAAATGACCGCTGGTGGGGTTAATCCGATGGTTCAGGGTGTTTTTGCCGAGACCCACACGGATGGAACTGGTATACCGAATATTCGTGGAATCTAAGATAAGCTGGGAGGTGTAGGCACTGAGATTGGTAAGCTTGGTATCATCGAAGCTGTAACCAACGGAGAGGTGCCATTTATCCCAGATGGGATAAGCAAAATTTACTCCGACCCCCTTGGACTTTTTGGTGTAGTTGTCGTAATCCCGCGACCAGTTATAGATGTTAAAGCCGAAAAGCAGCTCACTGTCGGCAAGATGCGGTTCGGTAAAGCTGAAGTCGTATTCAGTGCTTCTGCCGCTTAAATTGGCCTTTAACGCCACTCTCTGGCCCTTGCCGAGGAAGTTGCTCTCGCTTACCTGGCTCATGAACATAAAGCTGTCCACGGAGCTGTAACCGGCTCCGATGCTGAAGTTGCCGGTGGCCTTTTCCTTGACATCGACATTGATGTTCATCTCGGAGCTGTCAGCGGTGGGCTGCGGGGTGATATCCACATGCTCAAAATAATCTAAACGTTCCAGACGCTGCTTGCTGACCTTAAGGGCGGTGGCGTTGAATATCCCCCCCTCCTTAACCTGCATCTCGCGGCGGATAACCTTGTCACGGGTTCGGGAGTTACCCTTAATGGTGATGCGGTTGATATGTATCAGCTTGTTCTTGGCGATGGAAATGGTGACGTTGACCCGTTTATTCTGCATATCACGCTCGGTATGGGGCGTAACCTCGGCAAAGGCGTAGCCCTTTGAGGCGTAATAATCGGTAATTTTTAACACATCATCACGCAGGGTCTTGCGGCTGAAGAATTTTTCCTTCCATAATTTGGTAAGTTTTATGAGATCGGCCCGGTCGGTAATCAGATCGCCGCTCAGATCAACGGTTCCCACCCGGTAGCGCGGGCCTTCAAAGATATTGAAGTTGATATATATCCACTCGCCCTTATGCTTAATTTCCGGTTTACCCACCCTGGCGTCAATATAGCCGTGATTGTGGTAAAAGGCGGCCATTCGGGCGGAATCCTGATCAACAATATTGACTTTAAGAATACCGCTGTCGGTGAGCCAGGACAGCCAGCCCCGCTCCGAGGTCTGCATGATCTTTCTCAGCTCTTTGGCACTGAAGGCCTTGTTGCCGGTAAAGGTGATATCTTTGATATAGACCTTGTGTCCCTCCCTGATTTTAAAGGTGACATCAACCCGGCCATTTTGGAGCTTTTTGATATCGGCCGCCACTCTGGTGTTGTAATAGCTCTTATCCTTATAAAGTTTTTTGATGCTGGTAATGGATTTTTGAATGTCTTTATTGCTGATAATACTATTGGGAGAGAGGGTAATAACGTCTCTGATATCGCTTTCCTTTATTTCATTCTCACCGGAGATAATGACCTGGCTGATGACGGCCTTTTCAATGACATGAAAGGTAAGACGGCGGCCCTTGTCGGTGGGGGATGAGGTGACCGTGATGTTATCAAAATAGCCCATCTTGTAAATATTTTTGATGGCCTCCTTGATTTTAGCGGGGGAGTAAATATCCCCGGCGGTCAGATCAATTTTCTGGCGGATAGCCCCGGAATCTATCTTTTTATTGCCGCTGATTACGATCTCAGCAATGATGGAATAGCGGTTGGTAAAGGTCATGATCCGGCGGCTGATTTTGTTAAATATTGTCGACAGATTCTCGGCGCTGCCGCCGTCCTGATAGAAAAAATTACTGTGGGCCGGGTCAAGAAGATCCATTACCCGCATATCGACACTGATCTTACCGCCAAGGGGAGTAAGGCTGCCGAAAACGATATATTCCGTGCCCTTGGGCAGGGGCAGGGCCTTGAGGGCCGCGGCTGTGGGCGGCCAGTTCTGGTAATTGATGATACCGTTGGTCTGATCGCGCTCTAACATGGATAGTCCGGCGGTGTCGGCGGCCTTTTTGAGAGCGGTATCCACTTTGGCCTGTGACATGGCGGCGGATGCCTTGGCGTTCAGCTTCAGGGGCAGGATAACGGTATTGGCAGGAGAAGCGGCCGCAAGGCAGGGGATAATTAAAAAGGCGGCTGTTAATAAGGCAATCAGCGGTGAGAAACAGGCCTTAAGCGAGGGGAACAAATTAATTTTAATCGGCATATTGTCTATTAAACGTCAGTTAGTAACCAAATTAGCAAAAAATAAAAAAATTGCTGGCAACTTTAAACTTTAAACCTGTTGCCGTCAACTGAAAACCGGTGTTCATGGAGCGCTTACCCCTCCGAGGTGCAGACGGCCGTTGGCCAGAGTCAGGCAACGATCCATGCGGGCGGCCAGGCGATAATTATGAGTAACCATGATTGTTGCCAGCTTGAAGGTATTGTTCATTTCCTTGAGGAGTTCAAAGACCTTGAGGCCGGTATCCGGGTCAAGATTCCCGGTTGGCTCGTCGGCCAGCAGCAGGGCTGGTTTCATGATCAGGGCTCTGGCCAGGGCCACTCGTTGCTGCTCACCGCCGGAGAGCTCGCCAATCTTGCTGTCAGCCTGTTCGGTAAGGTTGGTTTTGTTTAAAAGAATATCTGCTTCATGGCGCAGGGCCGCTTTATCCATGCCGGCAATTAGGCCGGGCATCATGATATTTTCCACGGCGCTGAACTCCGGCAGCAGGTGATGGGACTGAAAGACAAAGCCAATGGTTCGGTTGCGGAAATGATCCAGCTCCCTATCCTGGCGGGTAAAGACATCGCGGCCCTGGTAGAGCCAGGAACCGGCAGTGGGCCGCTCCAGGGTGCCCAGAATATTCAGCAGGGTGGTTTTACCGGTGCCAGAGGCCCCGACGATGGCGATCATCTCCTCCTCGGCAATGCTTATATCCAGCTTATTAAGCACGGTGAGCGGCGGGGGGCCGGCAAAGGTCATGGTGATTCCCCGGGCCTCGAAGAGGGGGGCTTGTGGCATATCTATTTTATTTTGCTCTGTTTTATTCATCTAAAAGGCTCGGCTTGCAGTTGGGATGGTAGCAGGAGGTAAAAAAGCCCCCCCCCAAAAAAAAAGGCGGTAAGCGTTCCAGGGATGCCCTGATGTGCGCGTTTGCGCCCCTCAATAATACTCCCGTATATCGAGGGGCGCAAACGCACGCAGCAGGGTATTCCTGGAACGCTTACCTATTCGTAACGCAGGGCTGTTGCAGGATCAACCCTGGCTGCCTGCCAGGAGGGATAGAGGGTTGCCAGCAGGGTGATGATAATAGCTCCGGCGGAGATCATCATAACATCTCCGCTGTTAAGTTCCACCGGCAGGGTGGAGATGGGGTAGACATCCGGCAGTTTAATAAAGTGATAACGGGCCAGCAGGCGGCAGGCCGTAATTCCGCCGATGAGACCGCAGACGGTGCCGGTGAGGCCGATCACCAGACCCTCATAGATGAACACCTTTCTGATTTGGGCCGCTGTCGCTCCCATGGCCTTTAATATGGCAATATCCTTGCTCTTTTCCATGACCACCATAATCAGGGTGCTGACAATATTAAAGGCGGCCACAATGACTACTAAGGCGACGATGATGGCGAGGGCCGTCTTCTCAAGTTCCAGGGCGGAAAAGAGGTTTTTATTCATCCGCATCCAGTCGCGGCTGATATAATTCAGCCCCAGACGCTTCTGGATTTTTAGGGAAATATTGCGGGCTTGGTAGATATCGTTTAGGCGCACCTCAATTCCATTAACCCTCTTCCCGAGTTTAAGGAAATTCTGGGCCGTGGCCAGAGAGACAAAGGCCATGGCGGAGTCGTATTCGTACATGCCGCTCTTGAAAATCCCCAGAACCCGGCAGGTCTTGATTCGGGGCAGAATGCCGATGGGGGTAAGCGGCCCTGAGTTGGACATCAGCCGGACTTTATCGTTGTGGTAAACCCGTAACTGGCGGGCCAGGTCGCTGCCGAGAATGATGCCGGGGAGGCGGCGGCCGGGCTGCCCGTTTTTAGATCCGGTGAGATCCTGGAGCTTGCAGCCCTTTATATATTTACCGAGCCGCAGAGCCTGGGCGGCGGAATTGGGGTCTATACCGCGTAAAATAGCCCCGGTGCCGCCCCGGTCGCTGGTAATCATGACCTGGGTGAATATATAGGGAGTGGTGGCCTTTACGCCTGGTATCCGGCGGATTTCGGCCGCTGTTTTTTGATAATTATCAATCTGGCCGCCATATTTTTGAACAATAATATGGGCGTTGATACCGAGGATCTTACTGCGCAGCTCGTTGGTAAAACCGGTCATCACGGCCAGGACGATAATCAGGGCCATGACCCCGATGGCGACCCCGGCCACCGATATAAATGAGATCAGAGAAATAAATCCCTGCCGGCGTTTAGCCTGCAGATAACGGCGGCAGACAAACCATTCAAAATTCACTTGTTAGGCTTCCGGACGGAGATGGGGGAAGAGAATAACGTCACGGATGGAGGCGGCGTTGGTGAGCAGCATTACTAAACGGTCGATACCGATTCCCTGGCCGGCGGCCGGCGGCATGCCGTATTCCAGGGCCCGGATAAAATCTTTATCAAGTTCCGGGAATATCTCCTCATCATCACCACGATTGGCGATCTGGCTCTCCATGCGTCGGCACTGATCCACCGGGTCATTCAACTCGCTGAAGGCGTTAGCTATCTCCCGGCCGGTGATGAAGAGTTCAAAACGGTCGGTTATGGAGGGATCTTCGGCGTTACGGCGGGCCAGGGGCGAAACCTCGGTGGGGTAGGCGGTGATAAAGGTGGGATCAATTATATTTTCTTCCACCAATAATTCAAAGAGCTCGGTGCGGGCCTTGCCCGGCCCGTCATTTTGCTCTAACTGAATACCTTTTTCTTTGGCCAGGGCCATAACCGCCTCATCGTCGGCTACCGTCTCCGCCGCGATACCGCCAATCTCGGTGAGGGACTGGGCCATGGTCATCCGCCGCCAGGGCGGGGCGAGATTAACTTCCGTACCCTGATAATTGATTTGCATACTGCCGTTGACCTCGGAAGATATCCAGGAAATCATCTCCTCGGTGAGGTTCATCATGTCCTCATAGGTGGCATAGGCCTGATAGAATTCGCACATGGTGAATTCCGGGTTATGGCGGGTGGAAAGTCCCTCGTTTCTGAAATTACGGTTTATTTCAAAAACCCGCTCAAAACCGCCCACCAGCAGTCGTTTCAGGTATAACTCCGGGGCGATACGGAGATAAAGATCCATGTTCAGGGCGTTATGATGGGTCTTGAAGGGTTTGGCCGTGGCACCGCCGGCTATGGGGTGCATCATGGGGGTCTCCACCTCCATGAAATCGCGGTTATTTAAAAAGTCACGGATCAGGCGAATAATTTCAACCCGTTTGCGAAAGACATCCTTGACCTCGGGGTTGACAATGAGATCAACATAACGCTGGCGGTATCTGGTCTCCACATCGGTCAGGCCGTGGAATTTTTCGGGCAGGGGGCGCAGGGCCTTGGTGATGGGCTTGACCCAGGAGGCCTTGAGGGATAACTCTCCGGTCTTGGTAATAAAAAGGCTGCCCCTAAAACCGGCAAAGTCACCAACTTCAAGTTTCTTGAACCAGTCATAGTTGTCGGTGCCCACTTCATCACGTTTGACATAGACCTGCATCCGGCCGCTGGCATCCTGCAGATGGAGAAAAGCGGCCTTGCCAAAGCGCCGCAGACCTATGATTCTGCCGGCGATCAGATGTTCCGGGCCGCGGCTGTTCTCCGCCGGCAACGGCATGGAGAGAAGGGCGGCGATGGTCTGATCGGGGATAAAGTCATTGGCGTAGAGATTGGCCCCCAGCTCGGCCAGGTCGGCGGCCTTCTTTATTCTGTTTTTTAAAACTTGGCTTTCTTTGTTCATTATTTCTTATTTTTATACATTATTTTTTATGATTGCGGCGGTCTCTGCTGTCAGCCGCAGAACCATCTCTGCCGCTGTCAGGGGCAGGGCGCCGGTACCGCAGCTTGGGGTAATGAGGCTCCTTTCCAGGATGGCGGCCCGATCCCAATCGCCGCCGCATAACTGCTCAACCTGGCTCTCCCAGCGCTGGGCCAGGGAGGTGGCGGTTTCCTGAGCGATGACCGCTTCATTGGCGGTGGGGATAATCCCCCAGGCGATGATGCCGCCTTTGTCGAGGAAGGCGTGGACGTCCTTTTTGCAGGCAATCAGGCGGTCGAAATAACCATAGGCATCAAAACTTAAAATATTTAGCCCCACTGAAAGCAGAAATGACCAGTCGGTGTTGGCGCAGACATGAATCCCGGCCAGGCCGCCGGACTGCTGGACGGCGCTGATAACTTCATTCAGATCCTGGGCGATATCTTCCTGGGCTATACTGATAAAGGCCGATGAGCCCAGGCCCGCCAGGGCCGGTTCATCAATGAAGATAATAACCGGCAATTTACCTTCCCGCAGAAACTCAACCTGCCAGGCGGCTTTCATGGCCATATCCTTTACGGCTATATCCCTGAATTCGGGGTTGTAATAACCTAATTTATGCTCCTTGTCGTGCAGCCCGGTGAGGAGGGTGAAGGGGCCGGTAATCTGACCCTTCACGGCGGCGGGCGTGGTATCTCCCAGGGCTTGCCGCAGGGCGTATATACCCCCGGCCCGTTTGTCACTGAGCGCGAAACGGGAGGTAAGCAGCTGGGAGTGGTCTTCGCTGACCCGCAGGTATTCTTCATAGAAGGCCAGTTGCTCGGCCTCAAAATCGGGCCCGCCAAGGTCAAACCAGGTACTTTTTTCGGTTTCGGTTAGACCGGGGAGACCCTCGACGAACTGATTCAACATCCGCTCCAGGGGATTGGAGGGCAGTTGAGGCCAGAGGGGAATATCCGGGGTGTGAGCCATTATCATCCGCAGAGCCTTACTGTAATCATCCACCGGCAGACTGCCGATGAGCAGGGTTCTGCCCTGAGGGGTGAATTCTGTTGTTTCGCTTATATTAGTCATGCCTGCCCGTAATTCAAGGTGTTGGGATCTGGAATAAGAATTTATTTGTCTTATGATTGATAGTTACGGACTATTAGCTATCAACTTCATGAACTGATGTCAAATGATTTATTCGTAAGCGCTTCATGAATACCATGAAACGCTTACATCCTGGGATATTGCCGTTCATGGGGGTATAGTTTGTTGATCGTTGGCATTTATTTCACTTCCCTGACCTTGACTGAATAGACAAAGTTGTTTATTTTGTCGCAGGAGCATTGTCTGTTATACCTATTATATATAGATAGGTCGTGCTTTTCTAAGGGGGATGCAGGGCGAGGGTGGTGAAATTGGTAGACACGCTAGACTTAGGATCTAGTGCCTGACGGCATGGGGGTTCGATTCCCCCCTCTCGCACCATGTAAGCGTCGCTGGAACAGACACCTCGGAGGGGTGATCCCTTCTGAGAACGTTTACAATTACAAAAATAAAGATAAAAAAGTCACCATTCTGGAAACGCCGGTCGGTCAAATATCGACGCCGGCGTATTTTTCTTTTGGTCAATTAATCAAGATGGTCTCGTAACAAGTTAAAAAATTACTTTTTGCGGGAGCATCAATCAAAAACTGTCGATAAATAAAAGAGGATGAAACGGTTATGGAAGTAGCGGTTGAAGATATCAGCAATTTACGTAAAGCTCTAAAGATTACTCTGCCTCGGGAGGCGGTTGATCCGCACATGGACGCGGCCTATAAAAAAATGCAGTCTGGTGCCGCCCTCAAGGGTTTTCGTAAGGGTAAGGTGCCGAAGAAGGTTATGGAAAAAACCTATGGCGAGCGGATCAAAAATGAAGTCAGTGAAAAATTAATTCAGGATACCTATTTTGATGCCCTGGCCGAGACCAAACTTGAGGCAGTGGTTCACCCTGACATTAAATTATTTGAATTTAAGGACGATGGCTGTTTTTATTACGAGGCCGAGATAGAGATAAAGCCGGAGTTTGACTTGGCCCAGTACAAGGATCTGGAGATTGAACACCCGGAAATTGTGATCACTGATGACGAAATTGCCGAACATATCGAAAAGACCAGGCGGGAATTAGCCCCTTTAAAGGCTGTTGAAGACCGGGGTGCCGAGGTGGACGATCTCATTATTATAGATTTTCAAGGGTTTGAGAATGGCACTCCCCTCAAGCACGCGGCGGGGACTGAATATTCTCTCGATATCGGCAGCGGGACTAACGGCAAGGAGTTTGAGGATATGCTGCTTGGCCTCAAGAAAGGTGAGGAGGCGGAGCGCAGTGTTAAATTTCCGCCCGATTTTGCCAATACCGTCCTGGCCGGCAAGGAGATTGATTTCAAGATAACGGTCAAGGATCTCAAGGAACGGGTGCAGGTAGCCATAGACGATGATTTTGCCCAGGACGTGGATGAGGAATTCAAGACCCTTGATGATTTGAAGGCCCATGTCCGCGCGCAGATAAAGACGGAAAAAGAAAAGACCATGGATGGTGATATTGCCGATAAGATTATGCTGAAGCTGATGGAGAGCCATGATTTTGCTCTTCCCGCCCGCCTGGTGGCCTATGAGATAAATGAATTAGTCAAAGAGCTGGAGGGTAATCTGGACCGTCAGGGGCTCAGCCTGGAGGCCGCTGGTCTGACTCGTGAGAAGGTGGCCGAGCAGTATAGAGAATCGGCTGAGCGGCGGATTAAGGGCGATTTTATCCTCAAGAAAATTGCTGACCAGGAGGATATAAAGCTGGCGGAGGAGGATCTTGAAAAGGGCTACGAGCGCATCGCTCAGCAGTACAATATGACCGTGGCTGATGTTAAGAGCTATTTTAAGGGACGTAACGATATTATGCCCTTTATGCATGAGCTTTTAAACGAGAAGATAATCAAATTCCTGCGTGACGCCGCCAAGGTTGTTTTTGTGCCGGCCGCGGATGAAAGCAAGGAGACGACGGAGGCCGCGTCATGAGTCTGATCCCCATGGTTGTGGAGCAGAGCCCGAGAGGCGAGAGGGCCTATGATATTTATTCCCGCCTCTTAAAGGAGCGGATTATCTTTCTCGGTACGGCGGTGAATGATGATATTGCCAACCTGATTATCGCCCAGCTGCTGTTTCTTGAGGCCGAAGATCCGGAAAAGGATATTACCTTCTATATAAATTCACCGGGCGGGGTGGTTACGGCCGGTATGGCTATCTATGATACCATGAATTATGTCAAATGTGACATTGCCACTCTGTGCATGGGGCAGGCGGCCAGCATGGGGGCGGTATTATTAACCGCCGGCACGGAAGGCAAGCGTTATTCGCTGCCCAATGCCCGTATCCTTATTCATCAGCCCATGGGCGGTTATCAGGGCCAGGCCTCTGATATAGATATTCACGCCAAGGAGATTATCCGGATGCGGCAGGATTTAAACAAGATCCTGGCCCATCATACCGGCCAGAAGGTGAATAAAATTCAACGGGACACGGAACGTGATTATTTTATGAGTGCCGCTGAGGCCAAGAAGTATGGTTTGATTGATAAGGTGTTAAATAAACGCGTTATGCCTGAAACCGGGGAGTAAACTGAGATGAGTAAAAAGAAAGATAAGGATTCGCTGGATTCAATAGTATGTTCTTTCTGCGGTCGTGACAGTGGTGAGGCGGAAAGGATTATTGCCGGGCCCGGTGTCTATATATGTGACGAGTGTATCGAGCTTTGCAGCGATATGGTCAAGGAGGGCCGTAAAAATATCCCGGAGCAGGATCTGCTGAATTCCGATATCCTTCTTAAACCCCGTGAGATAAAGGAACGTCTCGACGAGTATGTCGTCGGCCAGGACAATGCCAAAAAGGCCCTCGCCGTGGCGGTGCATAATCATTATAAACGTATTACCTGCCATCATACCGACTTAGACGATGTTGAGCTTCAGAAAAGTAATATTCTGCTCATCGGCCCCACGGGCAGCGGCAAGACTCTCGTGGCCCAGACCCTGGCCCGTATCCTGAATGTGCCCTTTGCCATGGCCGATGCCACCACCCTTACTGAAGCTGGTTATGTGGGGGAGGATGTGGAGAATATTCTGGTCAATCTTCTCCAGTCGGCAGATTATGACAGCAAACGGGCCGTGCGCGGGATTATTTATATTGATGAAATCGATAAGATCGCCCGTAAATCAGACTCCGCCTCCATCACCCGGGATGTATCCGGTGAGGGGGTACAGCAGGCCCTTTTGAAAATCATTGAGGGGACGGTGGCCTCGGTGCCGCCTAAGGGCGGCCGCAAGCATCCGCAGCAGGAGTATATTCGGCTTGATACCACCAATATTCTCTTTATCTGCGGTGGTGCCTTTGTGGGGCTTGATAAGGTGGTACGCGGCCGCAAGGGCTCCAAATCAATGGGCTTTGAGGCCAAGGTAAAGGTCAAAAACAAGAAGAAAATGGGCGAAATCCTGGCCATGCTGCAACCTGAAGACCTGCTTCGTTTTGGTCTGATTCCTGAATTCGTCGGTCGTTTGCCGGTGGTCGCCACCATGAATGAACTGGAAGAAGAGGATCTGGTACGTATTCTCAGGGAACCGAAAAACGCCCTGGTAAAGCAATACAAAAAATTGTTTTCCTATGATAATATCCGGCTGCGTTTTACCGAAGGGGCGCTGGCTGCCATTGCCTCGGAGGCTGTTAAACGCAAGTCCGGAGCCCGGGGGCTGCGCGCGGTTATGGAGGAGGCCATGCTTGAGATTATGTATGAGCTGCCGTCGAAGGATGATGTCCGCGAATGTGTTATCAGTGAGCAGGTTATTCTGCATGGCGATTACCCTGTTGTTCTCTATGAGAATGAGAAAAAAAGTGCCTGAAGCTATGGCCTCTAACGGTAGAAATTCTTGATTGCTGATAATGATATGAAAATTTTGCCGGTTATGCCCCTGCGCGATATCGTGGTCTTTCCCCATATGGCGGCCCCCCTGATTGTCGGTCGGGAAAACTCCATTAAGGCCCTGGAATACGCCATGAATAATAACACGGAGATTATTCTTGTCGTTCAGGTTGATGCCGCCATTAATGAACCGGGTGCCGCCGATCTCCATCAAACAGGCACCATCTCCAAGGTTCTTCAGCTCCTGCGGCTGCCCGACGGTACTATCAAGGCCCTGGTGGAGGGTAAACGCCGCGGCCTGTTGGTCGAATTTGTCAAGCAGCCTGATTTTTTCATGGGGCGGGTTGAGGAAGTTAAGGAGCACAATGAATACGACCTGAAGAATATTGCCTATCACCGGCAATTATTGCTGTCCTTTAAGAGCTATGCCGCCCGCAACAAAAAGATTTCGCCGGAGGTTGTTAAATCGGTGGAGAGTATTGCCGATCCGGCCCGCTTTATAGATGTCCTTGCCTCGCACCTGCCGGTTAATTCTGTTGATAAGCAGGCTGTTCTAAGTAAAATTAATCTTCCTGAACGATATACACTGGTGCTCGATATTGTCAGCCGCGAGCTTGAGTTGACCGAATTAGAGGGGGCTATTCAGGCCAAGGTGCGGAAAAGGCTGGCCAAGATCCAGCGTGATTATTATCTCACCGAGCAGATAAAGGTCATAAAGAAGGAAATAGGGCAGGACAAGGATGAGCCTGGCGCTGAGTTCGATGAGTTGGCCGAGCGGATAAAAGACAAGAATATGCCGGTGGTGGCACGGGAGAAGGCGGAGCAGGAGCTGAAAAAGTTAAAGCCCATGCCCCCGTCGTCGGCTGAGGCCACAGTGATACGGAACTATCTTGATTGTATCCTGAGCCTGCCTTGGCAGGACAAAAGTGAATCTGAACTGAATATTAATCAGGCCGAGAAGGTGCTGGATGAAGATCACTACGGTCTGCGCAAGCCCAAGGAGCGGATTCTGGAGTATCTCGCGGTGCAGTCTCAGGTGGAGAAACTCCATGGCCCCATCCTCTGCCTCGTCGGCCCGCCTGGAGTGGGTAAGACCTCCCTGTGCAAGTCGGTGGCCAGGGCCATGAACCGGGAATTTGTTCGTATCTCCCTGGGCGGCGTCCGGGATGAGGCGGAGATCAGAGGCCATCGGCGAACCTATATCGGGGCCATGCCGGGCCGGATTATCCAGGCTTTGCGCAAGGTAAAGGTCAATAACCCGGTGTTCTGCCTCGATGAGGTTGATAAGATGAGCACCGACTTCCGGGGTGATCCCGCCTCAGCCCTGCTTGAGGTTCTGGATTCGGAGCAGAATACGGCCTTTAACGATCATTTTCTTGATCTGGATTACGATCTCTCGGACATCTTCTTTATTACCACCGCCAATTCTCTCCATTCCATTCCCGCCCCTCTACAGGATAGAATGGAGATTATCACCCTGGAAGGCTATACCGAGGAGGATAAGATGGCCATTGCCCACGGCTTTCTGATTCCCAAACAAAGGCTGGAAAATGGTTTTAATAAAGGTGAGGTCGTATTTAACCGCGACAGTATCCTGGAAATTATCCGCCGTTATACCCGTGAGGCCGGGGTGCGGAATCTGGAACGTGCCATTGCCGGTATTTATCGTAAAATCGCCAGACGGCGGCTGAGTGAAAACAGGGTAAAATCATGTTACCGGGTTACCAGGCGCGGGGTCGGAAAGTACCTCGGCACCGCGAAATACCGCTTTGGGGTTGCCGAGGAGCAGGATGCCATCGGCCTGACCACCGGTCTGGCCTGGACGGAGGTGGGCGGCGAGATTCTCCAGATTGAAACCGTCCTGCTGCCGGGCAGCGGTAAGCTCCTGATTACCGGAAAGCTGGGAGATGTTATGCAGGAATCGGCCCAGGCGGCATTGAGTTATGTCCGCTCCCGCGCCAACCGCCTGGGGATTGCCGCTGATTTTTACGAAAAGATTGATATTCATATTCATGTACCCGAGGGCGCGATTCCCAAGGACGGCCCTTCGGCCGGCATTACCATGGCCACCTCTATTGTCTCAGCCCTTTTATCTCTGCCGGTGCGGCGGGATCTGGCCATGACCGGCGAGATTACCCTGCGGGGCCGGGTGCTGCCCATAGGCGGGCTTACCGAGAAGTTATTAGCCGCCCGCCGGGCCAATATCACCAATGTCCTTGTCCCCATGGAGAATGAACGTAATTTGCGGGATGTACCGGCCAAGGTGGTTGACAGTATGTCCATTGAGCTGGTGGATCATGTTGATGATGTCCTTGAAAAGGCCATTATTGTCCCGGAAGGTGGCTCCCTGTTCCGGAGCTCCGGAACTGAACTATTTTGTCCCGATATTATGTTGACCACTGATAATTTAACCATCCCGGAAAGCACCCTGGGCTGTTAACTGAAAGGGTCGACGGCCCTTGTTTCGGGGCCTGTATTTTCAGCGTCGGAATGATAGAATTAGCTTGACTAATTATCAACCTCTATGTTAAAAGTCTGAACGAAATTTGGGCGGTTAGCTCAGCTGGGAGAGCATCGGCCTTACAAGCCGAGGGTCACAGGTTCGATCCCTGTACCGCCCACCACAAATTTTGGAGCCGTAGCTCAGCTTGGTTAGAGTGCCTGCCTGTCACGCAGGATGTCGCCGGTTCGATCCCGGTCGGCTCCGCCATTTTAAAAGGATTTACAGATAATTCTGTAAATCCTTTTTTTATTTGGCGCTTCTGTCCCAAACCCCATCGTGTAATCCCCTCAATTGTCCCAGTCTTTGTCCACTCTGTAACCTGTTGCGCGGAGGCGGGATTGAAACATTGAAACCGTATTTATTAAAATACAAGGCGTGTAGTGTATAAATACCACCAGGGTAGTATTTATGGAATCTCCTCTCCCGGCATGTGGGTCAAGTTTCAAAGAGATCACCACTACGTGCATTCACGTTTTTGGGTGCAAAAAATGGCAACATCGCACGTTTTTCGAACGAAAAAAGTTGATCGCCTCTCAAAAATACAGTATTTCATAACTCATGAAACGAGATGTATATTAACATTTAGTCAATTGAAAAAACTCTTCCCGGAGAAAACCTCTCATTCTCCGAGGTGCGCACCAGGGGCAAGACATATATATTGCAGGAGTTCGGCCAAAAATAATTTGATGAAGTCTTCTATTTTAACTTCGAGGAAAGCAGCCGGCTTGACAGTCTTTTTTGCAGAGCCTTGATCCCAAAAAAATTATCCCCAACCTTTCCCTGCTGAGTAAGAAAAAAATCCTCCCTGGGTAATTTTCGTAAAGATGGTAAGTTATGTAATATCCCTCTGTATTATCTGGATTCTTTGCCACATATTGTCAACCAGTCTTTGTTAGGCCGAAAGGAGAAGGCTCTCTCCCAATCTCCATGATCTCTCCGATCATTTTGCTTCCCGGTTGTGTATGCCATGGGGATAACAGTTGACAAATTGGTAAGGCAATTATTGAAAGCAGTACAGTGAAATAGAGAGATGGATTTAAAATAAATACAATTATGATTGAGAATAAACAGAAAATATGGCTGGTTCGTCACGGTGAGACAGAATGGGCTGTATTGGGGCGGCATACTGGGAGAAACGATATACCTCTCACAAATATGGGTGTTATGCAGGCTGAGGCCTTGGGAGTCAGGTTGGCTGCTCATCCATTTGCCCTGGTTCTTTCAAGTCCTCTTCAGCGTGCTGCCGAGACCTGCCGACTGGCAGGTTATGGAGAGCAGGCTGAATTTGTTGATAATTTGCAGGAATGGGATTATGGACTCTATGAGGGTAGAACCACGCTGGATATCCGTAGTGAGGAGCCCGCCTGGACGATTTGGAGCGGCGACCCACCGGGTGGAGAAACACTCGCGCAGGTGGCAGGGCGGGCTGACATTATTATTGATAGAGTGGCGGCTGTTGACGGTGATTCTTTAATCTTTGCGCATGCCCATATGCTGCGGGTAATCGCGGCCCGCTGGCTTGGTCTGCCTCCCAAAGCCGCCAGACTGCTGATGCTCGGTACAGCCTCTTTAAGTATTTTGGGATATGAACATGAAAGCCGGGTAATCATTAACTGGAATGATCTCTGCCATCTGTCTGGCCTGAAAGGCAAATAACGATACCAGCCCGCAAGCGTTAAAAGTAATAGGCGTTTGTTCTATGTGTTGGTATAAATAATCCCCCCAAAATCCATGCCTGAAAGGAACAACAGCCGTTATTTAAGGGCCTGCCGGCCGGCGGCTTTATTATGGGAGAACCGGTGGCGGTCATCTGGGTTCAAATCTCATGTTAGCCTCCTGGGGTTGGTGGTCTTTTTACTCCTGCTTTGTCCGGCCCCGAGTGCTGCTGTTCCGGAGGCTCAGCTGCCGGCGGTTTTCGACACCACTATCCTGCCTTTTTTTACGACACAGTTCAAGATCGGTACCATGCGGGGCATGGGTGGAGTTGCCATTCATTACGCCAAGCGGGAAATCAGCGGTGAACAAGCGGCCCTGGTGATTGTCGACGGCCGCACTGAGTACACGACTAAATACGCTGAATTGTTCTATGATCTGCGGGATATGCCATGGTCATTTTATATCTACGATCATCGGGGGCAGGGGCTGTCAGGCCGTCTGCTCCGTGATTCTCAAAAGGGGGATGTTGAAAGATTCTCTAATTATGTCGCCGAGTTAAAAGAATTCATCCAGACAGTTGTCAAGAAGAAACCGCATAAACGCCTTTTTATCCTGGCCCATTCCATGGGCGGCACAATCGCCATTATTTACAGCATTGAAAATCCTGGTATGCTAAGCGGTATGATCCTCTGCTCGCCGATGCTGCAGATTAACACCGCGCCCTATCCCAATGAACTTGCCCGCTTACTGACAACAGGGATAACCGATCTTGGCGGCGGCGGTTTTTATGTCTTCGGCGGCGGGCCCTATAATCCGGCCAAGGCCTTTGCCGGCAACGATCTGACCCACAGTGCGGCCCGCTTCGCGCTTAACAAAAAGATACTCCGTAAATTTCCGGCAGATGAACTGGGCAGCCCGACCTTTAAATGGTTGTACGAGTCTTTTGAGGGTATGAAGAAGGCTAACGCTGGAGCCGGAAAGTTGAGGATGCCGATACTTGTGTTAGAGGGCGGCGCTGACACGGTTGTGGGGCGTAAGGCCGAGAGTGATTTCTGCGCTCAGGCGCCGGAATGCGTTGTGGCCCGTTTCCCCGGCGGTCGGCATGAGCTGATGATGGAAAAGGATTCTATTCGGAACCTGGTTCTGAAAAGGATAAAAGAATTTATTACGGCTCATTGACGATCCGGATAATTTTACAAAGCAACAGCCCCAATGGATAACGAATTAAACCCCGGTCTGTCTATAATTCATGCCAACCGCCTGGAAGATCTGCGGGAACTTGTGGCGCGCTGGACAGTCAGCCATCCGCTCCGTCCTTTGGAGCCCGAACTCTTTATCGTTCAGAGCAACGGTATGGCCCAGTGGCTGAAGCTGGCCCTGGCCGCTGATGAGGGGGCCGGTATCTGCGCGGCGGTGGATATGCAGCTACCGGCCCGTTTCCTGTGGGCTGCTTACCGGGCCGTACTTGGCGAGGATGAGGTGCCGCCTGCCTCATCCTTTGATAAATCCAGATTGCTCTGGCGTCTGCTGCGCATGCTGCCCGCCCTTTGCCGGGAAGAGAGCTTTTCGACCCTGGCCAAGTTTTTAAAGGCGGATAATGATTTTCGCAAGCATTATCAATTAGCCTGCCGTCTGGCCGACCTCTATGATCAGTATCAGGTGTATAGGGCGGATTGGTTAGCCGACTGGGCCAGGGGGATTGACCGCCTGAAGGGGCCGCGCGGGGCGGTACCTCTGCCCGCGGAGCAACTCTGGCAGGCCGGGCTCTGGCGGCGGCTGCTGGATGATGTACCGGCGGCGGAACGGCAGGGCAGCCGGGCCGCCCTCCATCAGCGTTTCATGCGGGCTGTTGAGGCCGGCGGCCCGCGGCCCGGCCTGCTGCCGCGGCGGGTTATTGTCTTTGGAATCAGCTCCATGCCCCGGCAGTTTTTAGAGGCCCTGCACGGTCTGGCGGTATATTGCCAGGTTCTTATTTTTGTTCACAATCCCTGCCGTCATTACTGGGCCGATATTATCGAAGACCGGGAATTGCTGCCCAGCGCCGGTTTTCGCCACCAGCGCAAAGATATGCCCTCTGATCTGCCCCCTGAGCTTCTCCATCAACATGTAAACCCGCTGCTGGCGGCCTGGGGCAAACAGGGGCGCGATTATATCGGTCTGCTTTCTGGCTATGACCGCCCTGATTCCTACCGCCATAATTTTGCCGAAATAGATCTCTTCAGTAATTTCTGCACCACTTCAGAAAATGCCAGCCTGCTTCACCAGGTGCAGCAGGGAATTCTTGATTTGAGCCCCCTGCCCGATGCTGAACGGAAAACGGTAATTGCCGCTGATGACAATTCCATTACCTTTCAGTTAGCCTGCAGCCGACAGCGGGAGGTGGAGATATTGCACGACTGGCTGCTCTCCATCTTTGATGAGCAGCCGGAACTGCGGCCACGGGATATTATCGTCATGATGCCTGACGTGGAGGTTTATGCCCCTCATATTGAGGCGGTATTTACTCTCGCTCCTGATGACCCCCGTTATCTGCCTTTTTCCATTGCCGATGGCAGCAGCCAGGGCGGGGCTCAGGCCCTGACGGCCCTCAGCATGCTTTTGCGTTTACCTGAATCGCGCTTTACCAGCGGCGATATTCTGGATCTTCTTGAGGTACCGGCTTGTCGGGCGCGCTTTGGCCTGCATGCGGCTGATCTGCCCCAACTTGAAGAGTGGCTCGCCGGGGCGGGGGTGCGCTGGGGGCTGGACGCCGAACAGCGCCAGGCCTTTGATCTGCCCCTAATATTTGAGGAAAACTCCTGGCGTTTTGGGCTTAAACGCCTGCTTTTGGGTTACGCGGTGGGTGAGGGCCAGGCCTGGCACAATATTGAGCCCTATGCCGGGGTCAGCGGTCTGGAGGCCGAACTAATAGGTAATCTGGCCCGGCTCATTGAGGTTCTGGAACATCATTGGCGGATTCTGCGCCGTCCGGCGGCGCCCGATGAATGGGGGCAGCGCCTCAGAAATTTAACGGCTGATTTCTTTGAGTTCAGTCTGAACGAGGATATTGTATTCGGCCAGAGCTTGGACGATCTGCTTGAGCAATGGCTGGATGACTGCCAGGCGGCTGGATTTAATCATGAACTCCCGGCAGCTGTGGTGGCTGATATGCTGCTTGCGGCCCTGGAACAGTCATCCATCTCGCAGCGTTTTTTAGCCGGGATGGTGAATTTCTGCACCCTGATGCCCATGCGGGCCATTCCCTTCAAGGTTGTTGGCCTGTTGGGCATGAATGATGGTGATTATCCACGTTATTATCCGGCGCCTGATTTTGATCTCATGGCGGCGGCCTCTAATTATCGGCCTGGTGATCGTTCCCGGCGTGAGGATGATCGTTATCTCTTTCTTGAGGCCCTGTTGTCGGCTCGTGAACGGCTCTATATCAGTTATATAGGGCGTAACGTTAGAGATAACAGCAGCCGCGCGCCCTCGGTGTTGGTGGGGCAGTTGCGGGATTATCTTGCTGCGGGGTGGCGGACGGCGGATTCTGACCGGGAGGCGGATCTATTAGCCGGATTGACAAGGCTGCACCCTCTCCAGCCTTTCAGCCGACTGTATTTTTCCGCCGATAATGATCTTTTTACCTATGCCGGGGAGTGGTCTGATATTCATACTGGCAGCGGGCCGCCACCGGGGGCTGCCGGGATTCTGCCAGGTGCCGCTTCCCCCGGTGTCATCGGCTGCCGCCAGCTTATCAGCCTGCTCAAGAGTCCCGCGCGGGTCTTTTATAATTACCGGCTGGGGGTTTATTTTGATGAATTAGCGGCCCCGGTTGATGACAGCGAGCCCTTTAGTCTGGATGCCCTGGCCGTTTATTCTTTCAGTAACGAGTTATTATCCTCGGCCCTGGCTGCGGAGCCTGATGACAGGGACAGGGTATTGACGGAGCGGGCCGCGGCTCTGCGCCGGGCCGGTGAACTGCCGCTGGCCGGCTTTGGCGAGTTAACGGCAGCGAGGCTGCGGCAGACGGCACGGCTCATCCTGACCAATGAAGAGGAATTAATGAGTCAATGGCCGTTGGCTGCCGGGGATCGGGAGATTCGTCTCTCCCTGCTGCCGCGCGGGCGGGAACAGCAACTGGAAGACTGGCTGAGCGGCTTGCGGCAGCGGGATGAGAAAGATACCGGGCCGCTGGCCCGCTGGGAATTTTCTTATAAAGAATGCGGTGGTAAAGATAAAACCGGGTGCTGTAGACGAATGCTCTCACTCTGGGTGAGACATCTGACGGCCTGTGCTGCGGGGATTGAACTCTACAGCTATCTCATCGGCCCCGATAAAAATGTTGAATTGCCGCCTTTACCCGAGGCGCGGGCGCGGCAGGAGCTCACCGGTCTGATGGAATATTGGCAGCTTGCCCTGCGCCTGCCGCTGCCTCTAAGCCTTAAAACGGCCTTAACCTGGGTCATAAGCAAGGGCGGAGCCGAAAAAAGACTTGCCGCCGCCCGGAAGGCCTATGAGGGTGATTCTTTCAATCAGGGGGAACGGGATTATGACCCCTGTATCAGGCGGAGCTATGCCGATTTTGAGGCGCTTATGGCGGGCCCTGAACCGGGGTTTACGGCACTGGCCGCGGCGATTTATGAGCCGCTGGCGCGTATAGTCTCCAATCTCTGAGCTTCCAGGCTGATGATCTGAATAGTTACGGCTACCAGTTTAGGGAAATTTATTGCCACTGCTGAATACAAAATATGGTCATTAAAACACTTGATAATCTTACCCTGCCCCTGAACGGCATTTGTCTTATTGAGGCCGGGGCCGGCACCGGTAAAACCTATACCATTGCCGCTCTTTATCTGCGGTTGATTCTGGGGCATGGCGCCTCAAATGCCGCTGCCCGGCAGCTGATGCCGCCGGAAATTCTGGTGGTTACCTTCACCAATGCCGCCACCGAGGAGCTGCGGGAGAGGATACGCCGTCGTCTCGTTGAGGGGGCGGCTTTTTTCCGGGGCGAGGGGGCGGGCGATGACTTCCTGCATGGCCTGCGGGCCGCCTACGCGGAGGATGACTGGCTTCGGCAGGCCCGGTTCCTGGCCCGGGCCGCGCAGTGGATGGATGAGGCGGCTATTCATACTATTCATGCCTGGTGTCAGCGTATGCTGCGTCAGCATGCCTTTGCCAGCGGCTCCCTCTTTGATCTTGAGCTGGATTGTGATGAAGATGAATTAATGATTGAGGCGGCTCGTGATTACTGGCGCTCATATCTCTACGCCCTGCCCGTTGGGGAACTCACCGATCTGACGGAGACCTGCGGCTGTTTTACCCCTGGCGAATTATTGCGGAAATTAGGGCCCTGGCTTGCTTTAAGCGCTCTGCCGCCGGGGCCGGAGCCCTTTTCCATGCTTAAAGAGCGGCAGCAGGCTATAGCCGCGGCTCGTTCTCTCTGGGCCGGAGATTTAACGGCGGCCCTTGATAAACTGCGCGCAGCCCAGGCGGTTAAGGATTTGAACGGTAATAAATACCGTACTAATACCCTGGAAAAATATCTTGCTGAAATAGTCTCCTGGGTCGAGGACGGCGCTCTGCCCTCGATCCAGGCCCTGGAAAAATTATCCCATAGCGCCTTGAAGGATGGTACCGCCAAAAATGGTTGTACCCCGGAACATCCGGCCTACACGGGCCTTGATGTGCTGCGGAGTGAACTGGCCCGCCTTGAGATCAGAGCCGCCTTTTTCATCCACGCCGCCCGTTATCTTCAGCAACGCCTTGAGATGGAGAAGGAACGGCGCTCCAGAATAGGATTTAACGATCTTCTCCATAACCTGCATCGGGCTCTGCGGGCAGGGGAGGGCGGCCGCCGTCTGGCCCGGATCATCAGCCGGCAATTCCCGGTGGTGATGATTGATGAGTTTCAGGATACCGACCCTGTTCAGTACGGGATATTCAGCCGCATATTTCGTCCGGCTGAGTCGGCTCTGTTGATGATAGGTGATCCCAAACAGGCCATCTACAGCTTTCGGGGGGCTGATATTCATACCTATCTGCGGGCCCGCCGTGATGCGGCCAGTCTCTATACCCTGGGTACCAATTATCGTTCTACCCCGGCGGCGGTGGAGGCGGTGAATCGTATTTTCGCGGCCGGGGAGAGGTACAGCGGCGGTTCCTTTCTCTTTGGAGATGAAATTCCCGGCCCCCGGCTTGAGGCTCATGGCCGTGAGGAGTCTCTGCTGGTGGAGGACGAGGTGGTGGAGGGCGTCAAGATATGGCTGCTGGAACAGGAGGCCCCGGTGAACAAGGTCGGCCCGGCGGGTTATATGGGGCGAATGGCGGCGGCCGCGGCGGCCGAAATTGTCCGGCTGCTCAATCTGGCCGCTGATTCCAAAGCCCGGTTTATCAGTAAGGAGGGCGGCCAACGGCAGCTGCGGCCGGCGGATATTGCCGTTTTGGTGCGGGATATTAATGAGGCCAGGGCCATCCGGGAGGCCCTGCGGGAGCGGCGGGTGCTTTCCGCCTATCTCTCGGATAAGGAGTCGGTGTTTAAGGGGCCGGAGGCCCGTGATCTTCTCTATCTTCTGCGGGCTTGTGCCATGCCGGAGCGGGAAAGGCTGTTAAAGGCCGCTTTAGCGGTGTCTCTCCTTGAGCGCTCCCCTGCCTGGCTTGATAAGCTTAATGACGACAGCGGCCAATGGGAATTGGAGGTGGAGCGTTTTCGCCATTACCGGGAGATATGGCAGCGGCGCGGGGTGCTCTCCATGCTGCGCGCTCTGTTTCGTGACTTCGGGGTGGCCCGTAATCTTGTGGCCGGGGGCGGGGAACGGGTATTAACCAATATTTTTCAACTCTCAGAACTTTTGCAGGAGGCGGCTGGTGGTCTGGAAGGTGAGCAGGGGCTTATCCGCTGGTTGACGGTGAAAATTAATGATACCTCCCAGGCCGTGGGTGAGGAGGAAATTATCCGTTTGGAGAGCGATGAAGACCTGGTTAAGGTGGTGACTATTCATAAGGCCAAAGGCCTGGAATACGGCCTGGTCTTTTTGCCCTTTATCTGTAATGCCAGGCCGCTGAAGGCCAAGAACGGCCCGCTGCTCTACCGGGATATGGAGGGCAAGGAGCATCTAACCCTGGCACCTGATGCCGAAGAGACGGCAGCCGCCGACCGTGAACGTCTCGCGGAAGATCTGCGGCTGCTCTATGTGGCTCTGACCAGGGCGCAATACGCCTGTTGGCTGGGGGTGGGGGTCATGGGACGGAGCAAGAAAGGTGGGGATGTCTCTAATCTGCATTATTCCGCCCTGGGCTATCTGTTGAGCGGCGGGCGGGAGATCAGTCTGCCTGAACTGCCGGGGCTGCTTGATGAGATGCGGGGTGACTGCCCCCATCTGAAGATTATGCCCCTGCCGGCTGCCGGTTCAACTCCATACCGGCCGCCCAAGACTTATGCCGAGCTTGGCGGGGCGCGTAAATTCGGGGGAATAATCTCTAATAACTGGCGGATTACCAGCTACAGCGCCATTCTGCATGGGGGGCTGGGGCAGGGGCGGAGTTCTGATTCCGGCCTGGACTTTTACCGGACACTCATAGAGGAAGAAAGCAGGGAACGGGAATTAACGGTGAGCCCTGTGATTCACGACCTGTCTTCTGCCGCTGATTTTCCCAAAGGCCCGGCGGCTGGAACCTTTCTGCACGACCTGCTGGAATGGGCGGCCGGGGATTTTGCCGGACTCGCCGTCGATGGGCAGCGGCTTCAACGGGAGATTGATAAGCGCTGTCGGCGGCGAAACTGGCAGCAATGGAGCGGGGTATTGGCCGACTGGCTGGGCGCTCTGCTTACCGCTCCCATTATTCCGGGGGATGGCCGTGGTGCCCTGGCCGACCTGAGGCCGGATGCCCTGCAGGCCGAGCTTGAGTTTATGTTCGCCATCCATGATCTTGACCTTACGGCCTTTGATACCGTAATCAGGGCCGGAGTTATTGCCGGCCGCTCCCGGCCGCCCTTGAACAAAGGGGTGGTAAACGGTATGCTTAAAGGCTTTATTGACCTTTTGTTCTGTTATCAGGGCCGTTATTTTGTCCTTGATTACAAGTCAAATTATCTTGGTGCCGCGGCGAGTGCCTATAATGATGAGAATATGGTTCGAGCCATGCTGGAGCATCGTTACGATTTGCAGTACACGCTTTATACCGTGGCCATGCATCGTCTGCTTAAATCCCGGCTGCCTGATTACAGCTATGAACGGGATGTGGGCGGGGTTTTATACCTCTTTCTGCGCGGAGTGGAGGCCCCCGGCCATGGTGTATATGCCGATAAACCAGGCCTGGAGCTGGTGGAATGGCTGGATAACCTTCTGCGGGGTGAGTAGCAGGCGTGGCCGGTCATTTAGGGGAATATTTATATGAAGATGGGGTGCTACTGAGCAGTTACGGCTACCAGTTTAGGGGGAATTTATTGCCCCTGCCGAATAGTTACCATTAAATATCGAATGTCGAACAAGGAATGTCGAATTATGAAGTTTTACGGCTCAATTTCAGTATTTATTATCAG
>DRPV01000036.1 GCA_011330685.1 Desulfobacterales bacterium | reverse complement strand
TAGAAAGAAACAGAAATGTACGTTATCATAATTCAGCGGGGTAAGGCAAATGATTGATCATAATAAAAAAAATATAGTGAAAGAGAACAACCAGGCGCAGGAAAATGATCAAAAGCATGAAGAACGCCGTGAATTTCTGCGTAAGAGCCTTTATGCCGCCTATGCTACTCCTGTAATCATTTCTCTGCTGGTGAATAAGGCCAACGCGGCTGAATCTTGGAACCCCGGTTGTGGCAAAAGGCCTGGCAATCAAGGTCAAAATCCATGGGGTGGAGCTCCCCCTCCATGGGAAAATCATCATGGTTAGCAGATAATTGCTACCGCATTTTTTTGTGTCTGTCGACTAAGGATTGGTGACAAAATAAATTTTACAATATTGCGCAGGATTTTGGTCATCATTAAGGGGTTCAAACAGGAGTAGCCGAGCTATGTTAATGTTTGAACCGCACAGTGTATGGGTAAAAAATACAAGCAATATACAGTGGTACGATCATGATTGTACGCGAAGGCTATTGAGGAACAAATCCTAAGCGCCAAGTTTGTTTCGCCATCTCCTCCAATGTTACTCCCTAAAGATTTTCATCTGACTCAACCCCCTGAAGATATAAGTTTTTCCCCATTTTCAGGGGGTTGTGTTTTGTTTAAAACAGGTATGCGCCGCATATGGGTGTTGAACCATACGGCGGCTGTCGTCTGGTGCCTGCTTGATGAGGCGGGATGCCTGCGAGACCTTATCAACGGTATAGTTGAAAGGTTTAAGGTGGATGAAATCACGGCGGAACGAGATATAGCTAAAATATTAAGCTATTTTGCCGCGGAAGGATTGTTGGGTGAGGGGCCGGCGGCAGAAGAGGACCTCAGCGAAACAGAGGCGCTTGATCTGACTCCTGAGGGGCCGATAGTGAAGGAATTAACCACTTGGCCCCTGCAATGTTATTTTAGAACCCCCAACCTGGTATTGGAGTTTTGCTCCGAACATATTACTCTCGGTAAGGCGTATTGCTCGGCCATGAGCTATTTACGTTTAGAGAGTAATAAACTCCGGCCGGAGGCTAAAATATGGCTGCTGCCCGGCGCAAAGCGGGATAGCTGGGATATCGCCTTGAACGGGCAGCTCTTTTTTGCGGGATTAACGGAAGATGAGTTGTTACCTCATGTCTTTATGCTGACTTTTTCCCTGGCGGCCAGGGCTCTGGATGACAAACTGCTTTTTCACGCCGCCGTGCTTGGCAGGGCCGGAAAAGTTATAATCTTCCCCGGTGTAACGGGCAGCGGTAAGACGACCCTGACCGCGGCACTGATCCGGCAGGGGTGGAAATTCTTTTCCGATGAACTCGCGGTTATGGATTCAGAGAGGCTGACCATTAGCTCTTTTCCCCTGCCCATGAGCATTAAATCTGGTTCCGTGCCGATACTTGAACCATTTTATCCTACTCTCGGCAGGGCAAAGGAATACCGCCGGCCGGATGGTAAGGTCGTCCGATATCTGGCCCCGCCGCCGGCGAGCCTTGCCGACGGTAGCGAAGAAGCAGAGATTGCCGCAATTATCTTTCCCCGGCGCCAGGATGATTATTCCCCCAGGTTAACAAAAACAACAAAAATTACCGCCCTGCGCCGTCTGGCCCAAACAGGCTCGACTCAAAGGGAATTGCAGTTAATAGATGTTCAGGCGCTGATCACCGTTGTTGAGAACACCCCCTGTTATGATTTGCATTACGCTGATATTCAACAGGCGGTCAAGCTGCTTGAGAAACAGCTCGCTGTTTAGGCCGCCTTTAACTCTGCCGAGCGGTTATGGTAATCTTTCGTGTACCAATTTATTGTAATATCTTGTAGTATATTGCGAGTTGCGCTCAGGTCTTTCTGGTGGATGTTAAGGGATCGGGCCGGAAATATAACTGACAGAGAACACTGTGAGTATGAATTATAAAAAAGTCATAAAGATTCTGTTGTGCGCGGTGTTTGCGGGCAGTGTGCCGCTTTGGGCCTGGACTGCCGGAGCGGGAACGGTTGATGGCAGTATTGGCAGCGGTGTGCTTGGCAGTAAGGGCGGCTATGTTCATCCCTTTATGTCGGCGGCCGAGGCCCATACGGACAATATCTATAATACTAATGAACATACGATCGGTGATTTTAAAACTATCCTTTCCCCTGGAATCTGGCTGGCCGTGCCGCGTCAGAAAAAGCAGCTGTTAACCATCGATACATCAAGTTTTACGCCGGGCGGTTTAAATGTTGACATTAACCGGCCGAAGATATTCCGGCGCTATCAGGCATATCTGTTTTATCGCGCTGACCTGACAAGATACGCTGTTTACTCGGAAGAGAATACCACCGACTACACCACCGACGGTTGGTTTCAATATAATTTCAAGGGCGGGTTTTCCGCCTCTTTTATTGATCAATATCTGCGCTCCCACGATAAGCGGGGCACCGGGGTTTCCACCGAGCTGGATAAATATAAGAATAATCTGGCTGATTTCATGTTGTCCTATGACTTGAATCCCAGGTTTAAACTGTCGGTTAGATACAGCAATTACAAGGTTAATTACGACGCGGGCCGCAATGACTATCGTGACCGCGTGGATAACGCCTTTTCGGCCTATGTGTTTTATAAGCTCAGTTCCAAGGCCTTGCTGTTTACCGAATACCGTCATATTGATATCAGCTATGATACCTATAACTGGCGTGACAGCACTGAGCATCATGTTTACGCCGGCTTTCAGTGGAACGTGACCGGTAAATCACAGGGGCGGTTGAAGGCTGGTTATATTACCAAAGATTTTAAGAGCAGTGACTCCGGCAGCAAAAAAGACTTTGTCCTTTCCTTAACCGGACTCCATCATTTCACCCCGAAGACCTCACTCCAGGTTACAGCGGCAAAGAGGATAATTGAACCTGATATTCCGACCTCTGATTCCAGCCGGATTCATAGTATTTCCTGCCTTTACAGGCAGAAACTGGCGGGCAGGATTATCGGTAACTTATCATTTGCCTATAGTTCAGAACAATACGACGGAGTTTTGAATTACGGTGGTGAGATAAAAGAGCGGATCGATAATGTTTATACCTTTGGCCCGGCTGTAAAGTATCGTTTTAAACGCTGGCTTGGGGCCGCGGTCTCATATTCCCGCAGCAGACGGAATTCCAATTTCTCCGACTTCGATTATACCAATAATACCTTCCTCGTAAGGGTTACAGCCTCTTTGTAGGTGGTTAACTTAATTCCGGCAACAAACTCTGATAATGAATGCTATGACACGATTGCTCTTTCTCCTGGTTTTATTCTCCACCTTCACCGCTCTTCCCTGCTTTGGACAGGATTATATTGTCGGCCCGGGAGATGTACTCAAGATTACCGTCTATGATAATCCTGATCTTACCACAACGGTGCGGGTTGACGGCGGCGGCCATATAGTCATGCCTTTAGTGGGCCAGGTTGATGTGGCTGGTAAGACTATGTCTGGTATCGCGAAATATCTGACCGAAAAGCTGGCCGATGGTTACCTGAAAAATCCCCATGTCAACGTATTTATCAATGAATTTAAAAGTAAAAAGGCCATTATCCTGGGGCAGGTGAATAAACCGGGGCTTTATGAACTGCGCGGCACAACTACTCTGCTTGATTTGATATCCACGGCCGGCGGTTTGACCAAAGACGCCGGTGGGGTAACAACCATTAAACGTAAAAAGACATCTACCCGCAAGGGTGAAAAAATTATTGCCATTGATATGAAGCGCCTTATTGAGGAGGGTGATACTTCACTTAATGTGCAGATTTATGACGGTGACAGTGTTTATATCGCCAAGGCCGGTATGTTCTATGTTACCGGCCAGGTAAAAAAGCCGAATTCCTATAAATACGAGAATAACATGACGGTAATAAAGGCTATTTCCATGGCCGGCGGGCTTACCGATATCGCGGCTGACGGCAGCATTAAAATCATGCGGAAGATAAAAGGCCGTGAGCGGGTACTTAAAAATGTCAAGATGGATATGCCGGTTAAACCGAATGATGTAATTGTGGTACCCGAAAGTTTTTTCTAATTGCCCAGATAACCTCTTGAATTTATTAATTTTGTAAAAATATAAGAAAACATCAACCAGCTATGGAAGAAAAAGAAATCCACCTGCGGGATTATTGGCGCGTAATCCAGAAACGGAAACACACGGTTCTGACCTTTTTGTTTATTACCTTCACTGTTGTCCTCATCGGTACCCTGACCGCTACGCCTGAATATCTGGCTTCGACTAAGGTGCTGATTCAGGAAAATCAGTTTAATCCGCTGGCGAAATATACCTATTATTCGCAGACCGATCCGGATTTTGTGGCAACTCAAACCCAGATAATCAAGAGCCAGCGGGTGGCGGAAAAGGTGGTGGCGCTCCTTAAACTGGCCCAGAATTATAAAACCTATTTCCCGCCGCAGCCGCATCGTTTTACCTTTTTCAGTGACGTGGCCTCTTGGTTTAAGGCGCGCCTGAAGGCCATTGTCAAGGCCCTGACCCCAGCTAAACAGACAGCGTCCACCAATGCCGTTGACGATGAGAAGATATCTGAAGCCGATATTCTGGCTCAGATGATAAGCCAGAATATTACAGTTACCCCGGTGAAGGAAAGCAAGGTTATCAGTATCAGTTATATGTCCGGCAATCCCGTGCTGGCCCGTCTGATTGCCAACACGGTGGCCAAGGCCTATAAAGATGAAATTCTGGAAATGAAGATGGCCACATCCAATGACACCATTAAATGGATGAACGAAAAGGCGGCCCAGGAGCGGGCTAAGCTGGCTGAATCAGAAAAAAATCTTGAGACATACATGCGCCAGAAGGATATTGTAACGGTGCAGGATAAAATCACTGTTATCCCGCAGAAATTAACCGAGTTCAGTGTGCAGCTAAGCAAGGCCGAGGCCCGGCGTAAAGAACTGGCCACGGTGTACAAGCAGCTGCGCCAGGCCGGCAGTCCTGCGGCCATGGCAAGCATCCCGGTTATTGCCCAGAATCGGACAATCCAGGCCCTGCAGGCGCAGATCGTCATCGCGGAACAGCATGTCAGTGAATTGTCTAAAAAGTATGGCCCTAAACATCCGCTGATGATCAAGGCCGTGGGGGAGCGGGATGGCCTGATCGAAAAAAAGGCCCAGGAATGTCAGCGTATTGTTAAATCGGTAAAAAATGAATATGAGCTGGCGGGCTCAAATGAGCAGAATTTAAAGGATTTGCTCAATAAAGCCAAAAGTGACGCCCTGGGGCTCAATGAGAAGTTTATTCAGTACAACGTTCTGAAACGTGAGGAAGAAAGTAACCGTTATATCTACGAAGCACTGCTGGCCAAGTTGAAGGAACAGAATATCACCGATCAGAATCAGAGCGTTAATGTCTGGATTATTGAAAAGGCAAAAACTCCTGTTATCCCGGCGAAGCCTAAGAAAAAGCGTAATATCCTTCTTGGTCTGGTGCTGGGGCTTTTCGGCGGTGTCGGCCTGGCATTTTTTATTGAGTATCTTGATAATACAGTAAAATCGCCAGACGAGGCGGAGGAGCGGCTGGGGTTGTCCGTGCTTGGCCTGGTAGAGCGCTTCGATACCGGGGCCGGTGAACTGTTGACGGAGCTTGATCCGCACTCAAATGTTACTGAAAGCTATAAGGGAATACGGACTTCCCTGCTCCTGTCATCGGCCGACAGGCCGCCCAAGGCCATCCTGGTAACCAGTATGCTGCCCGGCGAGGGCAAAACCACCACTGCCGCTAACCTGGCCGCGGTTATCGCCCAGTCGGAACTTAAGGTTCTGCTGATTGACGCTGATTTACGCAAGGGCAGGCTGCACAAGATGTTTGATTTTGATAACAGCAAGGGCTTGAGTACCTATCTCGCCGGGATTGACGGTAGTGAGGTTATGGTCGCCGGGCCGGAGAAAAACCTGAAGATTATTCCTTCCGGCCCGGTGCCTCCCAATCCCTCCGAACTGCTCAGTTCCCGTAAGATGAAAGACCTGCTGTCATCGGCGGCGGACAAATTCGATATAGTAATTTTTGATTCTCCGCCTGTCATGTCGGTCACCGACGCCCTGATTCTCAGTAAAATTGTCGATGGTACTACGATTGTGATCAAGGCGGGTGAGACCACCTATGAGGCGGTTGAAAGGGAACTGAAATCCTTTCGGGAGCTTGATTCGCGTATTCTCGGTATAGTTCTTAATGCCGTTAACCGGAAAAAGAGTGATTACTACAGCTACTACGGCTATTACGGCCGGAATGATTGACCTGCATTGTCATATACTGGCCGGTATTGACGATGGCCCTGCCGTTCTGTCGCAATCAATCGCCATGGCCCGGATTGCCGCCGCGGACGGTATAAGCCAGATTGCCGCCACCCCGCATATCAAAAATAAGCTTCATCCCCCGGCTGTAATCAGCAAGGCAGTCGCGCGTCTGAATACCGCTCTTGCCGAGCGGCGGATTCCGGTTGAGATAGTACCGGGTGGTGAGGCTTACGCCCTCTTAGATCCTCTGCTGCTGAAAGGCTATACGATTAATAACAGCCGTTATATTCTTATTGAATTTCCTCATACTCATCTGCCGAGAACCGCTGGAGACCTGCTTTTTAAGCTGGTCTCCCAGGGGTTTAAACCGATTATAGTTCATCCGGAACGTAATCCGTCAATTATCCGCCGGCCGGATTTACTGTTGAAGCTGCTGAATTCAAACATTCTGGTGCAGATCACTGCCGGCAGTCTGAGCGGAAATTTCGGCCGGCAGGAGATGGAATGCGCCTGCTATCTCCTGGAACAGGGGGTGGTTAGTTTTATAGGCACCGATGCCCACTCGGCGGAGTTCAGGCCGCCGATTCTCTCCCAGGGCGTAAATATTGCCGCCGGGATTATCGGGCGGCGCAAGGCCCTGGCGCTTGTTACCAGTAATCCAGCTGCCGTCCTGGGCGGAAAAACCTAAGTGCCGCTGAAACGCTTAACACCTATGGGTCGTCTTTTAGAGCGTGCTTCATTGATCGTTTACGGAACATCTGTTTATGCGCAACACCGTTAGTCTGGCCTTTATTTTTCTGCTTGTTTTTGCCCCTCTTGCCTTTGGCACCACCGGGTTGTGGGCGTTAACCATCACGGAAAGCGGTGCCGTGGCGGCCCTGTTGGTTTATTTGCTGGGCCGCCGCCAAAGGGATGCGGTGTTTTATCGGACACCGGGGCTTGTGCCTCTAATTCTTTTTCTCTGCTATATCCTTGCCCAGTTGCTGCCGCTGCCTGCCGGGCTGATTAAGTTCATATCTCCAGCCACCTGGCAGCTTTATCACGCCGCTTTCGGCCCTCTATCCCTGCCGGGGGGGATATCCATCTCCATTGATAAAAAGGCAACTATAGCGGCATTTTTTCGTTTTTCAGCCTATGCCGCCTTTTATGTGCTGACCATTCAATTACTTGTTCGCCGGGAACGGTTGAAAAAGACCGCGGCCATTGTCGCGGTCTTTGCCGTTCTGCCGGCTCTGCTGGCAATTGTCCTGAAATTAACCTCAGCGCCTGCCGCAATCTATGGGCCGCGGAGTAGCGGATTATTCGCTTTCCGCGCCCCTGAAACGCTTACCTTTGCCGGGCTGACAGTTATATTGCTGCCCATGGC
>DRPV01000035.1 GCA_011330685.1 Desulfobacterales bacterium | reverse complement strand
CTTCGATCACGCAATATTTACAACAATTAATCGTCAATACTTGGCAGTCATTTCGAAATACACAAAAAAATCTGTTCGAACGCGGCCTAATTCCACAATTAGACCCTTTAGTAGCACAGGAACGGGCCGAACTGGATGCTTTCTTTGATGACATGTTCGAGGCCAAAGATAGAAAGAAACGGGAAGCCAGTAGAGTTCGCAAAATGCGGGAAAATGCGCGCAAGGCACGAGAGAAGAATCTTTCTGGTAATGCAAAAATGGGGAGAGAGTGGGGAGAAAGTAAAGGGCACAAAAAAGGCACTTAGCTCAAGAATGGGCTAAGTGCCTGTAATTACTGGTGCCGGGACCAGGATTTGAACCAGGGACACACGGATTTTCAGTCCGTTGCTCTACCGACTGAGCTATCCCGGCAGTAATGAAGTCGCTAATATATTGAAGGGCGGTGTCATTGTCAAGGAGTTTTTGGGATTGGGCTGTTAAAAACACGGCTTACATACATCATGGGGTATTGTCGATCATGGGAGTGTGGTGTGTTGATCGCTACGCATCATTTTGTGAAGTCAAGGAGGAAGTCGAACCAGGCTTCCATGCCCTGGCCTGAGACGGAGGAGAGTGCCATTACCCGCAGGTCTGGATTCAGGTGCAGGGCGTCGGCTTCAGCCTCGCTGACGGGGAAATCAAAATATGGCAGGAGATCTATTTTGGTGATTACAAAGAGCTTCGAGGAATGGAAGGCACTGGGGTATTTGGCCGGTTTGTCGGGGCCTTCAGGTACTGATACCAGAACCACCCGCTGATGTTCACCAAGGGCGAAGGTGGCCGGGCAGACCAGATTACCGACGTTCTCTATCACCAGAAGATCGAGCTTTTCGCCCTTTAATTCTCTCTCAATGGCGTCTAAACCCTTGGCCACCAGAGGAGCGTCGAGATGGCAGGCGCCGCCGGTGGTTAACTGCACAACCGGCACCCCTTTGGCCCTTATGCGCTCCGCGTCTCGTTCTGTTTCAATATCGCCCTCTATAACTCCGATTCTGAGTTGATCGCCCAGGGACTCAATGGTTTTTTCCAGCAGGGTGGTTTTGCCGGAGCCGGGGCTGGAGATAAGATTTAAGGCCACGGCACCCATGGCCTCAATGCGGTGTTGATTGGCGTGGGCGGCCTGATTATTAGCCGCCAGCAGACTCTGGTTTATGTCAATAGTGGTGGATGAGGGGCTGTGGCAGCCACAGGTGTTGCACATGGTCTTTTGCTCCAAAAATGAAAAAATGATTATGGGATGAGCGTAACCGTTCAGCAGAGGCAACAAATTACCCTCAACTCGTAAACTGTAACCGTTCAGATGTGCCCCAGGTTCGTTCGTTTCGGCCTCCGAAGCGTACCCGCTGTACGTGAGGGGGGCGAAACGGACGAAGATGGGGTGCAGGTGAACGGTTACCGATAATGAACGGACGCGGAGTTATAAAGGCATGAAGATACTTGAACTTAGATTCAAGAACCTGAATTCGCTTTATGGTGAATGGGTTATCGATTTCAGTAATCCGGAATATATCTCAAATGGTATCTTTGCCCTTACCGGCCCCACCGGAGCCGGTAAGTCCACCATCCTTGACGCCATCTGCCTGGCGCTTTACGGCGCTACTCCCCGGCTGGGCAAAATCACCAAAAACAGCAATGAGATTATGTCCCGCCAAACGGGTGAGTGTTATGCCGAAGTAAGGTTCCAATCCCAGGCGGGGCTGTTTCGCTGCCATTGGAGCCAGCACCGGGCTCGTAAAAAGGCAGGCGGTGATTTGCAAAATCCCCGGCACGAAATCGCCGAGGGAATTGCGGACGGCAGGGTGATAGAGCATCAGCTCCGGCGGGTAGCGGTGGTTGTTGAGGAAAAAACCGGCATGGACTTTGAGCGCTTCACCCGCTCAATACTGCTTGCTCAAGGTGGTTTTGATACCTTTCTTAAAGCTGAAGTGGAGCAGAAATCAAGAATCCTTGAACAGATTACCGGCACCGCGATATACACGGATATTTCACGGCGTGTTCATGAACGGCAGCGGGACGAGCTTGATAAACTGAATATAATGCGGGCTGAAACGGCGGGTATTGTCATTCTTGAGCCGGAGCGGGAGAAAGAGCTTAATCTGGAACTGCAAGGTAAACAAAAGCAGGAAACTAAAATAATTGCCAGGGCACTGGCAACAGACAAAGCCATTACCTGGTTAAAGGGCGTTGACGGCTTGAAGAAAGAGATCAGCTCGCTAACCGTGGAAGCCGATAAGCTGAAATCAAAACTCGAATTATTCAAACCGGCAAGAGAACGCCTGCTCCGTGCCCTCAAAGCCGCTGAAATGGATGGGCAGTATGCCGCATTAACTGCGGCGCGCGGGGAGCAGGAGGCCGATCAAAAATGTCTTAAGGACGCGGCAGAGAAACGGCCTGCCCTGGAGGCTCTGCTGCGGCAAAAAAAATATGCTGTGCGGAGTGCCGAAAAGCTGACTTTACAGGTCAGGGAAGAACAAAAAAAGGCCGCACCCTTATTCCGTGAGATACGTTCTCTTGACCTGCGGCTGACGGAAAAGAAGAAGGTGGTTCATAGTGGAGATGTGCATTGCCGGAGTGCCGCAAAACAAATCGCGACTGACAAAAAGCTGAAGGCCGCAGAAGAGAAAAAACTCACTGCCGCCCAAAATGACTTGCGGATTGTGGAAAATTATCTGGCCGCCAATTCCAGAGATGAATGGCTGGTGGGCGGCCTGGCCGGTATTGAGGAGCAAATGGGCGCTCTGTTCTCCATTCAACAGGAGATTACCGCCCTAAAGAAGAGCGAAGCCGCCGCCAAGAGGAGGTTAAAGACAGCCGGCGGGCAGCTTGCGGCCCGCGCGGCTCAGCAGACAAGCCGCCAACAGAAACTGGATGAGGCAAAAAAACAGCTTGAACTCAGCAAAAAGGAGTTGTCAACCCTGCTGGCTGACCGTCTGCTCAGGGAGTATCGCCTGGAAAAGGAGGTTCTGCTGCGGGAAAAGGCATTCCGGCGGAAAATAGCTGATCTTGAATCCGAAAGAGCCCTGCTTGAGGATGGCAGGCCATGCCCATTATGCGGGGCTGAGGCGCATCCCTTTGCCCTGGGAAATATTCCTGCGGTGGACGCGGCGGATAAAAAAATTGCCGGGCTGGATGAGTTGATCCGGCGGGCGGAAGAGCTGGAAGGTGCGGTTAAAGAACTTGAAGCTGTTGAAAGAGACAGCCTGAAAAAATTAACCGCCAGCGAAAGGCTCGCATCCGAGGCGGCCAATGAACAAAAAAATGCCGCCCAGTACCTGACAGATATTACTGACGATTTGACGAAAACCGCCCGCCGTTTTACCGAATTGCAGGAAGCGGCTCTCACTAAACTGCGGCCACTCGGTATAGAGGAAATACCCGGCCATGACCTATCGTTACTCCTGGCCGCTCTCAGGAAACGGCTTGAGCGCTGGCAGAGGCAGCTCCGAAAGCGGACTGAGATTGAACGGCAGACCGCCGAACAGCTCAGCAGGCTTAAAAGTCTTGACGCGGTAATTGAGACCCGCTGTAAGGCCTTAAACGAAAAGCGGGCTGAGCTGGATACAATCAGGAATGACTTGGCAGTTGACAATGACAAGCGCCGGGAACGGTTTGGAACCAAAAATCCCGATACGGAAGAACAACGATTAGACAAAGCGGTTACTGAGGCGGAGCAGGCGGAAAAATCGGCCCGTGCCGCCCATGATGAAGTCCGGCAGCGCTTAAGTTCCGCCCAGGCGAATATTGTTTTGCTCCAGGATCGGATCAGTAAAAGGGCTTCTGAACTCAAATTACTGGAGGCGGAGTTTGAGGGCGTCAGAAAAGCCGCCGGGTTTACCAGCGAACAACAGTTTCAGGACGCCCGGCTGCCATTGCCGGAACGTGACACGCTGGCTGCCAGAGCCAAGGAGCTTGATGACCAGCAGACCGACTTGGGAGCTCGGCAGAAGGATCGGGAAAACCGCCTGGCCGTAGAAATTGATAGAAAAGTCACTGAGGAGCAGCTTGCTGACCTGGAACCGGCTTATAAAGAACTCGAAGAGGACCTGACCCTGCTCCGGGATGAGATCGCCGAGTTAAAACATAAGCTGGTTGAAAATAACACGGCGAGGGAACG
>DRPV01000034.1 GCA_011330685.1 Desulfobacterales bacterium | reverse complement strand
TCAAGGTTCTCAAAGGGTTTTGAAAGTTATGGAGGAATTTTGATGAATATCCTATATCTTGGGGTTCCCCCCTTTTCTCTAACGCCAATCATCAAAGAAAGTGGCTGTGATGTAATTGAATGCAACAGCAAAATTGATGTTAATTTCCTGAAGCAACATAAGATTGATTTTGCCGTGAGCTACCGTTGCCCTAATATTATCCGTAAACCCATTATTAATTATCTGCAAGGAAACATAATAAATTTGCATATATCATTGTTGCCTTGGAATCGAGGCTCTGATCCGAATTTATGGAGTTTTTTAGAAAACACCCCTAAAGGGGTGACGATTCACTATTTAGACGAAGGATTAGATACAGGCAAAATAATTGCGCAAAAAAAAATAATATTTGATGGAGCAAATGAAACTTTGGTTACGACATACAATAAGTTAAATGCTGAAATAATAGCTCTATTCAAGGAAAAATGGCCTGCAATTATGCGTGGTGAGATTGCCGGCAAAGATCAACAAGGCAAGGGGTCAAGGCATGTGTTAAAAGACAAAAATCTTTTTCTGCACCTTATTGCAAAAAAGGGGTGGAATACTACTGTGTCGGAATTGATCAACCAAGCAATAAGGTAATGAATATAAAAATAGGAAGCCGGAATATAGGATCTACCCAGCCCGTTTATATTGTGGCTGAGATGTCAGCCAACCATAATCATGATTTTAGCAATGCGGTTGATATTATTAAGGCGGTTAAAGAAGCAGGAGCGGATGCGGTTAAACTACAGACTTATACACCAGACACCATAACTATTGATTGCGATAACAATCAGTTTCAAATTAAGAACACAACTTGGGAAGGGAAAAGCCTTTATCAACTTTATAGGGAAGCATATACTCCCTGGGAGTGGCAACCAAAATTGCAAGAGGTTGCTCTTTCTCTTGACATTGATTTCTTTTCAACTCCATTCGATAACTCGGCTGTTGATTTCCTTGAGGAAATGAGGGTACCAGCCTATAAAATAGCCTCTTTTGAATTGGTTGATTTGCCACTCCTGAAGAGGATTGGTGCTACCGGCAAACCGGTAATTTTATCCACCGGCATGGCGTCATTGGCGGAAATAGATGAAGCCATGCGTACCCTTGAGAAATATGGGGCAGGAGAGATAATTCTTTTGAAATGCGTAAGCGCCTATCCCGCGGCCCCTGAGTCAATGAATTTAAAAACTATCCCAAATCTGGCTTCAACCTTCGGGACGATAGTAGGCCTTTCCGACCATACCCTAAACTCCACGGCTGCTATTGCCGCGGTGGCGCTTGGAGCCAGCGTGATTGAAAAGCATATCACCCTATCACGACGGGATGGAGGGATCGACAGCTCATTTTCGTTGGACCCCGATGAGTTCAAAAACATGGTTGAAGCAATCAGGATTACGGAAAAATCTCTGGGAGAAGTGAATTACGGCCCCACAGAAACGGAAGCCGCCAATAGAATATTTCGGCGTTCACTCTTTGTAGTTGAAAATATTAAGGCTGGAGAGACATTTTCAACCAGGAATACACGTTCAATTAGGCCGGGACATGGTCTCCACACCAGATATATGGATAATGTATTAGGCAGAAAGGCCGCTTGTGATATAGAACGTGGGACTCCACTAAGCTGGAAATTAATAGGCGGACTATAGGAATGAATATCGCTTTAATACCTGCCCGGGGTGGAAGCAAAAGAATCCCCGGCAAGAACATCAAAAAATTCGCCGGTAAACCTATTATCGCCTGGTCAATTGCGGCGGCCAGGGAGAGCGGACTCTTCAAACAAATTATAGTATCAACGGATTCTAAGGAAATAGCGGCTGTTGCTTTGCAGCATGGGGCTGAAGTTCCATTTATGAGACCAAAGGAGATATCTGGCAATTATACCACCACCGCGGAGGTAATTCGCCACGCTCAGGAATGGATGCGGGTAAATCAGCAGAGCCCCGATTTTATCTGCTGCCTGTATGCCACCGCACCATTTGTCAGCGCCCATAATCTGCGGCGGGCCTTTGATATCTTAATTAATAGCCGGGCTGATACGGCTTTTCCGGTTACCAGCTATCCTTTTCCCATCTTTCGCAGTTTAACCATTAACGAAGCGGGAAGATTGACGATGTTATGGCCTGAATATGAACTCAGCCGTTCGAATGATCTACCGGAGGCCTATCATGACGCTGGGCAGTTTTATTGGCTCAATAGTGAGACTTTTTCTCAGACCGGGCAGCTCTATGGCGAGAACGCGGTGCCGTTAATTATTCCGCGCTGGCTGGCCCAGGATATTGATACGCCGGAGGATTGGCGAATGGCAGAACTGTTATTCAAGTCCCTGCCGAAAATGACTGACACCTCAAGGGGCAATCATGAATAAACCAAACTTCAAAAGTGAACAGGAAAAATTTTGGGCTGGAGAATTTGGTGATCAATATCAAAGTCGTAACCCCGAGAATTTTGAATTCGGCAGCCGAGCGGCATTATTCTCCAGAATTCTATCCAGAACGGGACCGCTTAATTCCATTATAGAGTTCGGTCCTAATATAGGTAATAATCTTAAGGTATTGCGTCTCATGCAGCCCCAAGCCAAGCTGACCGGTGTGGAAATTAACGTCCAAGCCGCGCAACGACTCCAGGCTTGGGGCCAGGCAGAGGTTATTAATCAATCGATACTTGACTTTAAGCCGGCCAGAAGCTGGGATATGGGCTTTGTATCAGGGGTGCTGATCCATATTAATCCAGATTTCTTGGCCGAAGTTTATAGACAATTATATACGGTAGCCCTTCGATATATTTGTCTTATTGAATATTATAATCCCGTGCCTGTTGAAATGAACTATCGCGGTCATGCCGGGAAGCTATTTAAACGTGATTTTTGTAGTGAAATCATAGGATTATATCCTAACCTCAAGATGCTGGATTACGGTTTTGTCTATCACCGCGATCCAGTATTTCCTCTTGATGATCTCACTTGGTTTTTATTGGAGAAAAGATGATACCCCTTTGTTTTCCACAGGCCCTGACACTCCGCAGTCAGGACAGCCCGCCAATCAACTTATCATCCTACAAACCGGAAAATGGAAGCACTCTAGACCTCTCCAGGGTATACCTCTTTCTCGAGGAGACCTATCAGGCAATGCTTGCCAATTGCCGAAACAACGGCCTGCAGCCTCCCATCCCTCTAATTCACAATATTATTCGGGCAATTCCGGCCTGCCCCATGGAATTGAAAAATTATTGGCAACAGAAAATAAATTATCAAAATAAACTAAAAATCTGCCTGATAAACGGCGGCGGCGGCGGTTTGGGTGATGCCGTCATGTTTGCTCCGGCGCTTAAAATTTTAAGTACGTACCTCAAAAATAAAGCAGGAAGCAGTGATATAAAATTAGATGTCTTTTCCGGCCTGCCGACGAGAACCGGAGCCATTTTAAAAGATATTTCCGGGCTCAGGGTTCACCCCCTGCCACTTACCCTCCAACAATTTAGCGGATATGATCTTTACGCGGATTTTTCAGCTATAATGCGGGATGAATCATTCGCCCATACCCATATGACAGACCTGGCCCTGGCCCAGATGGGCATTTCCCCTGAGACAATTGAGGATACTTTAAAGGCCCCCAGCCTCCGGTTAGCGCCACCAACGGGGCCGGTGGCGGCGGCATTGGGGTGTGCCAGGCAGGCGGCAGGGGCAAGACCACTTACTGCGGTTATTTTCACCGCCACCAAGACCCGCTCCATGCCCGCCGATCTCGCGGCAGCTGTTATGAAAGAGATTCTGCCTATGGCCCAGCCGGTAATTATCATGCCGCCGGGACTTGACTCCAAAGAATTTCTGCGAAATAATGCCCTTGAAGAAATCGCCCTTGATATGTCACCGGTGTCCAAGGATTTTTTTTCATATACCGCCATACTTGCCGGCCTCGATGCCATTATCAGCGTTGACACCTCAGCCGTGCATATCGGCGCCGCTCTTGGCAAGCCAACCATCGGCATCTTCTCCAGTATCGATCATAAACTGCGGGTACGATACAGTAAAAACGTCCATCCCATCCAGATTGTCTATAAAGGCAGATCATGTGAGGCCCCATGCGGATTGTCAAAAAACAGATTCTACTACTCAACCACCCTGGCCAATGGCCGGAAGATCTCCTGGGATTTTGGTTACAGCTGCGCCGAGGCCTTTAATGAACAAAAAATCAGCTCCTGGCTTAACGCGCAACTGCGGCAGATAGAGATCAACGACAATCTCGATGAACGACTGCGCAGTATAAGACACCAAGCCTCAGAACAATTCACTCTGCAATCCAGTCCATGCTGGCAAGCTCTGCGGGTTAGTGCGGTAAGGGAATTACTGAGTCAAATATTATTTGGGGATAAAAATCATGTGGGAACAGAGTAAGGCCGCCAAACGGCGCTTTGGCATTGGGGCATTTCATAACCGTTATTTTGTCGGCCACGGTATTGATGTGGGCGGCAAGCCTGATCCCCTGGGGCAATACAGCGCTATCTTCCCGCGGATGCTCTCGGCCCGCACCTGGGATATAGAGGACGGCGATGCCCAATTCATGGCCGGAGTGGCGGATAATCAATATGATTTCCTGCATGCCAGCCATTGCCTTGAACATATGGTGAATGTGAAAGAGGCCCTAAGCAACTGGCTCAGGATTATAAAACCGGGCGGTTTTATAATCATCACCATCCCCGATGAGGATCTATACGAAATGGGGAATTGGCCCAGCCGCTTTAATCCCGACCATAAATGGACATTCACCATTATGAAGCGGGAGAGTTGGTCGCCAAAATCCATTAACGTCGTGGATCTGCTGCGGGATTTCGCCGGGCAGTTGGAGATAGAGAAGATCGAATTGTTGCGAGATTTTTATCGGGATGCCTGGCAGGCTGAAAATATAGACCAAACCAGAACACCGGTAGCGGAATGTTCCATTGAAATTATACTCCGTAAAACGGCTGCATAATCAATAAGACAACATCTGTATCCGCTTCCTCAAACACAACAAGATGGAAGAAAGTCAGCGCCAGGCCGATAGCCCTGGCTGGTGACTTGTATATAAAATATATCAAGGAGCAAATGATATGCCTAATATCAGCGGCAAGGCCGCAAAACAGATTATCAAGGGCGCCTTATTAAAGGAAAATGTTGAGCCTCAGGCCGCCGAATATGTAGCCGAAGGGCTTACTTCCACCTCGTTGCGGGGAGTGGATTCCCACGGCATAAGGCTGATCCATCATTATCTCGCCGGAGTCAAATCAGGCCGCATAAACCCCAGGCCGGTCTACAGAGTGGAGAAAAAACTGCCCACCACAGCGCTATTGGATGCCGATAACACCTTTGGCCACGCCGCGGGTCAGGAGGCCGTCAAGATCGCCATGGAGATGGCGGCGGAGTATGGCAGCGGTCAGGTGGCCATAAAAAACTCCACCCATTTTGGAGCGGCAGCCTATTTCGCCCTGGAAATCGCCAGTCACGATATGATCGGCACCAGCTACACCCACTCCGACTCCCTGATTATCCCCACCAACGGCAAGCGCAGTTATCTGGGCAACAACCCGGTCTGCTTCGCGGCCCCAGTGAAGGGTGAAGGACCTTTCTGCCTCGATATGGCCACCAGTATCATCACCTTTAACGCCGTACGCCGGCTGCGGGAAATGGGCGAGGCGGCCCCGGAGAACGTCGGCACCGACAAGGACGGTATCCCCACCACCGATCCCAATGAGATAACTATGCTCCTGCCGGTGGGCTCTTATAAGGGCTATGGTCTGAGCCTCATGGTGGAGATTCTCTGCTCCATGCTCACCGGCATGAATTACGGTTCGCATATCTCCAAGATGTTTGAGAATATCGACCAGAAACGCCATCTCGGCCACTTCATCAGCGCCACCAATATCAGCGGCTTTCAGGAGATAGACACCTTTAAGGAAAGGCTGGCCGGACTCCTGAACGAATTACGCAGTGAACCGCCACTAAACGCAGAGCAGGGGGTTATGGTGGCCGGTGATCCGGAAAAAAAGAAATACCTGAGCCGTGGCCAGGACGGTATTCCTCTGACTGACAATGAATTCCAGCAGTTCAGGGATTTGAACCAAGACTATCAATTAGACGTGGAGATTGATTGTGGCTGAAATCGCAGAGGTCGTAAAAAACAACCGGAAGCCATCATTCACAAGGTATTGCCAAAACTTAGACGCCTATATCGCGCAGATAGAGGTTACTGGTGCAGATAACATCAAACTATCGACAGCTGCCGGTTCTGAAAGAGTCCAGTTATTTTTAGAAGAATGCCGTCAAAGTCAGCGCAAGGTATTTATCCTCGGCAATGGCGGCAGTGCCGCCATTGCCGCCCATATTCAAAATGATCTATGCAATGGGGCCGGTATTCGTGCGTTATCCTGCCAGGATATTCCCACCCTGACCGCCCTCAGTAATGACCATGGTTATGCCAAAGCCTATGAACGATTTATAAGACAGTGGGCGGCAGAGGGAGACTTCGTTATCGCGATAAGCAGTTCCGGTGAATCTGAAAATATCCTGCGGGCCGTTACCTCAGCGGTGCAAATCGGCTGTCGGATTTTCACCATGAGCGGCTTTAAGGCCTACAACAGCCTGCGGCAAATGGGTGACATTAATTTTTATGTCCCCTCAAGTCATTATGGCCATGTAGAGACTATCCACGCGATTATAGGCCATTTTATAACCGATACGGCATAGTTGTACAGCTTCTCATGGAAAATCTAATACTAAAAAAGAAAATATTATCAATAGACGAGCTGAGCACCAGGCTTGAGACCTTAAAGGCCGCAGGCAAAACCATAGCCCTGTGCCACGGGGTATTTGATCTCCTTCATATTGGTCACATCCGCTATTTTCGCCAGGCCGCCAAAATGGGAGATATACTGGTGGTTACGGTGACCCCGGACGACTTTGTCGACAAGGGGCCGGATCGCCCGGCCTTCACGGAGGCGCTCAGGGTCGAGGCCATTGCCTCCTTAGACGCGGTCAATTTTGTGGCTGTTAACAAATGGCCCACGGCAGAGGAGACTCTGCGGCTTTTAAAACCGGATTATTATGTAAAGGGCGCCGAATTCAGGGATCAGGCCGCTGATATTACCGGCAAGATTGCGCGAGAGGCGGCTGTTGTCAAGGAAGTGGGCTGCGAATTGGTTTTTGCCGAGGATATAGTCTTCAGCTCCAGTAATCTTATTAACCGTTATCTCTCCCAATATCCTGAAGAAACGAAGGAATATCTCGATATTTTCAGAAAACGCTATACGCTTGCAGATATTATCGAGATAGTTGATAGAATGGCCGCCCTTAATGTCCTCATTATCGGCGATACAATTCTGGATGAGTACCAGTATTGTGCTGCTCTCGGGGTGTCATCCAAGGATCCGGCCCTGGCTCTGCATTATCAATCAAAAGATCTGTTTGCCGGTGGGGTTCTGGCCGTGGCCAATCATGTGGCGGCCTTTGCCGGAAATGTACAGTTAGTAACCCTGCTTGGAGACCATGAACGCCATGAGGAGTTTATCCGTTCCCAGCTTGCCGCCAATGTCACCCCGCATTTTATAACCCAAGCCGATGCTCCCACCACCCTGAAACGACGCTTCGTGGATGGCTACTCCTTTACCAAACTGTTCGAGGTTTATGTAATGGAGTCATCCGGGCTGAACAAGAAAGAGGACAAGAACTTATGTGCCTGGATGCGGGAGCAGATACCCCGGTATGATCTTGTTATTGCCGCCGATTTTGGCCATGGCGCTATAAGTGGAGCTCTGGTCAATGATTTGGTTGATGGAGCCAAATTCCTGGCAGTAAACACCCAGGCCAACGCTGGCAACCGCGGCTATCACGTAATCACCCGTTATCCCAGAATAGATTTTGGCTGTCTGGCCGGCCATGAACTGAGACTCGCCATGCGAAACGAATTCGACCACGAACGGCTCATGACCGACCGGCTGGCCCGCCGCTTAGGCTGCCGGCAATTTGTCAGTACTCTGGGTAAGAGGGGCTGCTTAGTCTGGGGGCGGGATGAAGATTTGTTGGGAATCCCGGCCTTCGCCAAGAGTGTTATCGACCGGGTTGGGGCGGGTGATGCCTTTTTTTCCATCGCTGCCCTGGCCTCTTCCTTAGAAGTACCCAACGAGATACTTGGATTCCTCGGCAATATTGTCGGGGCTGAGGCGGTGGAGATTATAGGTAACAAAAAGCCCATCGACAAATTAAATATTCAAAAACATATCACCGCCATTTTAAAATAAGAGTAACCATTCAGCTGCACCCCATTTTCGTCCGTTTCGGAGTCTACGCTTACCTGTCCACCTCACGTACGGGGTGTACAGACTCGGTGGCCAAAACGAACGAACCTGGGGCACATCTGAATGGTTACAGCTCACAGTTAAGGGCAATTTGTTGCCTTGGCTGAACAGTTACAAATAAGAGATGCCATCACGTTACCCACAATTTGATCGTAGCCGCCTAAGCCTTCAGCCCTTAAACGAACGCCGTCATGACCTTGACCTGAGGGCTATAATGGGGCTTGAGCCTGTGCCTGTCGATAACGATGATTTTAGTGCCATCGCCAAAAGATTGGAAAGCGCCAGACAAAATGGCAACAGCCGTATCCTGATGATGGGAGCGCACGTTCTTAGATGCGGGGTTCAGCGTTACATCATTGACCTCATGGAGAGGGGATATATCTCCTGCGTCGCCATGAACGGGGCCGGGGTCATCCACGATTTTGAATTCGCCGCCATCGGCGCCACCACAGAGAGTGTGGCACATTATATCCGCGACGGCCGCTTTGGTTTATGGCGGGAGACCAGCCGCATAAACGATATTATCAATGGAGCCGCCCGCCGGCAGCTGGGGCTTGGAGAAGCGGTGGGGGCAACCATCGCAGGAGAGAAGTTCCCGCACCGCGAGATAAGTGTGCTGGCCGCGGCCTGGCGGCTTAATATTCCGGTAACCGTCCATGTTGGTATCGGCTACGATATAATCCATGAAATGCCGAACTGTGACGGGGCGGCCCTGGGCGCGACAAGCTATCGTGATTTTTTGATTTTCGCCGGGGTTGTGGAAAATCTTGAGGGGGGAGTAATCCTTAATTTCGGCAGCGCCGTTATGGGGCCGGAAGTCTATCTAAAGGCCCTGGCTATGGGTCGTAATGTGGCCGCTCAACAGGGTAAGGAAATACGCCATTTCACCTCCGTGGTTGGTGACCTGGCGCCCCTCCCGGCCGACTACGCCCAAACACCCAACAAGGATAATCCCATGTACTATTTCCGCCCCTGGAAGACCATCCTGGTACGTACCGTAGCCGATGGCGGCGAGAGTTTCTATATCCAGGGCAGCCACAACAAAACCATTCCGGGGCTATGGACTAAATTGCGGGATAAAAAGGAGATACGGTAATGACTACCAGCGTGCCATTTTCAACAGACGAGCAGTGGGCGCCGGGAGCAGCGGCTGCCGTCACACAATCGAAAATACCTGACACGCTGCCCGTTAACGCCATCTGGGATATGGCGGATAAAGGTAATTTCGCGGCCATAACAGGCATCTTGCAGGGAGCGGGCGTACCGGAAGAGGCAACGGGAGAGGTCTTGCTCTCCCTGGCCCAACAGGCAATACAGAAGGAGAGATTTAATTCAGCAAGAATTATTCTCCAGTTTCTCATTGAGGCGCTGGAAGACAAAAATGCCGCCTATCCCATAATCAAGGTTGTGGCAGATATATATATGTTGGAAGATAATACGGACATGGCGCGGCAATATTACCTTAAACTCCCCAGGAGCATTAATAACGTCATACTTTATCTTCAGAGTTTTGACGTGCAATCAGAGATGAACAAGCTGCTGACGGCCCGCAATAACATCCTTACGCAAATCCCCTTGGCGGATCATCATTATATCCACGAAATTGTGGATGAAATTATGACCTCATTCATTAACAGCAACGACGAACTTGTGGGGGAACATAAAAGAAGATATGAGAAAAACCTCCTCATCCTTCAGGACATAGCGCCCAGAATCGCCGACAGGATAGTTACTGATTACAAAGAATACTTCCAGGACATCAGCGCCATAAAAACAGATGGCAATACGACCACGATCGCATGCGATGGCACCAGCCTGAAAAAGAACGGCGTTTGGATTCCCGCAAGTGTGCGCCCTGGCACCGAGCTCAACAATAATTCCCTGAAAAAGGATGAAAACATTATAATCCGCTGTCCTGATGCCGCTGCCGGCCTCGACTTTATCAAGACTTTCAGCAAAGCTGGCAAAGAATTCTACCGCTATGAATGCTACCTTGTAATAAGTCTGCCGGCGCTCAACCAACTGATGGCAATAGGCGACATTACGCCATTAAAGGACGGCTCCCACGTTATTCGCGTAATTGATGAGGATAATCTGAAGGATGACCTGGAAGAAATATTACTTAAAGAAAGAGCCTTTTTCCCTTCAGAAATGATTAATAATTTAGGGGAAAACCGTCAATTCTACCAAGAGATATTACGGCCCTTACTGCAAAAGTACGAAAAAACAGTATTGGCGGACATAGCATCGTATCAGCAAAAGTTAAAATCCCTGTATCCCAATAATTTTCACAAAAAAATTATAAAAAAAATAAAGGAAGGCAAGAAGTTAAAAATATTATTCAACACCTCGAGATACACTACCTATCTGCAATATTCCATCCGGGACATGGCGGAGGGTTTCCGACAGCTTGGCCATAAGGTGTTTATTGAACTTGAAAGAGATGGAGCCGGATATAATATCAGGCAGGATATCAGGCTGAAGAACCTATGCGAATTCAAACCGGATATTATCTTTACCATTGACCACTTACGTTATGAAACACCATTTATTCCACGAACTATTCCCTTTATTACCTGGGTGCAGGATCTTTTGCCCAACATAACGGCCATCAAAGACCCCTCGTTAATCACTAAGCGGGACTACATATTTTCATTCTCCAAACGATGGGCTCAAATTGCCCTTGGCAAACATCCGGTTTTTGCAACCAACAAAGTTCAAATACTACCCGTAACCGCGAGTACATCCACATACAGATACTTGCCGGATACCGAAAAAATTTATGATGTAACTTCAGTTACTCACCTACCCGATACGGCCCAAACTTTATACCCTTTATACAAGAAAAATATTACGCGCCACGATCTTTCATCCAACGAGGCAGCTGCTATTAAACAAGTGGCCGTAAAGCTGGAATCATATTCCATCGAACAATTACGACAATTACAAACAGCCCCCAATGGCGGTATTCTTATACTGGAAGAAATATGTCATAAACGGAATATTACTGTAACAGAAAGACTACTGAATCTATGCCGTTGGACAGATCAAAATGGAGTAGTTACTCCTTTCTTTAACCACTTCATGCTAACTATGAAGATCAAGCCCGTAAGCTGTTTGTTGATAAATGGAATACAGGTAAAGACATTCGGCAATAATTGGGATCAATACCCCTTGGTGGCCTCTACCGCCGGTGGGCCGATAGCCAATGGCAAACCACTGAACGAATTGTTCAATCAATCACGAATCAACCTCAATACCAGCCCCGGCACCACATATCACATGAAGGCCCCAGAGGTTATAGCGTCAGGGAACTTTATGATGACCTTATTGATTCCACCCGCTTTCGACACTATGCCCCTGAAAGACTTTTTTAAAATTAACAAAGAAGTGGTTTTCTTTACCGACGAGCAGGACTTGGTAACAAAAGCACAATACTATCTTTCCCATCCATTAGAGCGACAAGAGATAGCAAAGGCCGCGTATGAAAAATATCAAAAAAAATATTCTCCTAAAACTGTGGCGGCCCGTGTTGTAAAATATATAGGACAGAGATAGTGATAAAACCGGAATCAGATACAGTTAAAAATAACTTAAAAAATGGCATGGTATATTGGCTTACCGGACTGGCAGGAGCAGGAAAGACTACCATAGGCCGCCGGCTTTACCACGTTCTAAGGGAGGAACAACATAACACAATATTCCTTGACGGTGATGATCTCAGGGGAATAATGGGAAATACCTGTGGCCACGGTATAAACGATAGACAGAAATTAGCGGAAGCATATGCCAGGCTTTGCCGCCTTCTATCCTCTCAGGGTTTTAATGTTATTTGTGCCACCATCTCTATGTTTCACCGGGTTCGGGAGTGGAACAGGAAACACATTACCTATTATACAGAAATTTATATAAAAGTTCCCATGGAAATTCTGTTTCAACGAAACCAAAAACAAATATACTCTAATTGCCAACAAGGTAAGGGGCAGGTTGTTGGAGTCGATTTACCCTTTGAGGAGCCGGTACACCCACATATAATTCTACAAAATGACGGAAGCCGTCCCATAGACGCATTGGTAGATGAACTGCTATTCCATTGTAAGAGAGAAGAGCGTGAAACTGGATTTCAAGACTAAAGCCCAAACCCTTGCCCTGTTGGCTGAACGTTTAGTTCATGGACGAGTGCTGCCTCAAATATGTTTTACTGTGGGGGAATGGGAGAAACTTGCTTCCGACATGGCCGTCATTCAATATTTTCCCACTTGGTCGAAGGAGGTAATTGTCCGTAGCAGCGCCGTTAACGAAGATTCCGCAACCTCATCGTTAGCAGGACATTACAGATCAATAAAAAATGTGGGCAACAAAAAAGAATTGATAGACGCCATTGCTACTGTTGCCAAATCCATGCGCGGAGGGGATATTGATGACGAAATCTTCATCCAGCCCATGCTGCGTAAGGTAAGAGTGAGCGGTGTTGCGTTTACCCGCAACCCCAATAACGGCGGTCACTATTACGTTATTAATTACGATGAGACAAGCGGGGGCACCGATTCGGTCGAAAGCGGTCGTTCAAACAAACTTGGCATACGTTATCACTTTAAGGGAGCGCCAATCAAACACAAGGGCTGGCTCGGGAAATTACTGTTGCTGCTTCAAGAACTTGAGGGCCTGTTTCTCAATGATGCGCTGGATGTGGAATTTGCGGTTGTTGAAGCTGGCATAGTCCTGCTCCAGGTCAGACCTCTCATTATCAATGATAAAGATTGTGTTACGTTAAGACAACAGTCTAAAAGTTTGACGGAGATAGAAAACCGTTTTTCTTCCCTGAGTAAGCCACACCCATACCTTCTCGGAGATAAATCCATATTCGGCATAATGCCGGACTGGAATCCCGCTGAGATGATAGGCACCAGACCACGGCCTCTGGCCCTGTCCCTCTACAAAGAACTGATTACTGATAATATATGGGCCTACCAGCGAGATAATTACGGCTACAGAAATTTACGCAGTTTCCCCCTGCTGATAAGTTTCGCAGGTTCACCATATATTGATGTCAGAGTAAGCTTTAACTCCTTCATCCCCAAAGAACTTGACGAACATTTGGCACATAGACTGGTAAATTTCTACATCGATTGTCTGATCCAAGATCCATCCCTGCACGACAAGGTTGAATTCGACATAATTTACTCCTGCTATACCTTTGACCTGCCGGAAAGACTCACAGAACTTAAGCGCCACGGTTTTAAGCAGAAGGAGTTGAAAGAGATTGCCCACAGCCTGCGTCATATTACCAATAAAATTATCAGAAATGATGATGGTCTCTGGCAAGCAGATCTAAAAAAAATCAACCGGCTTAAACAACGACAGGATACAATCCTGTCAAGTTCCCTGCCCCCTGTTGAACGAATATACTGGTTATTGGAGGACTGTAAACGTTACGGAACCCTGCCTTTTGCGGGACTCGCGAGGGCCGGTTTCATAGCCGTGCAAATGTTACATTCCATCACTCGTGTTGGCATTTTCAATACTGATGAATATCACTCTTTCCTATGTTCCATCGGGACGGTAAGTACCGACCTTTTCCATGATCTAAGCACTCTGAGTCAAAAAGAATTCTTGCTAAGATATGGTCACCTGCGACCAGGAGCCTACGACATAACAACTCCCAGCTACGAAGAGGAACCGGAACGCTATTTTTCGTGGCCCAATAACCATAATTTTGAGTTTCAACATAATGGTTCAACCTTCCACCTTGCAAAACACAGCCTGGCTCAAATCAACTTGCTTCTCAGGGAACATAAAATTCCCCATGATGCCGTTAGCTTACTCCGTTTTATAAAGGGTGCCATCGCCGGGCGCGAATACGCCAAATTTATTTTTACCAGGAGTCTGAGCGAGATATTACGATTAGTCAAGAAATTGGGGCAAAAGTATCATTTTGATAAAGATGATATGTCTTATAGTGAGATAGATTGTTTCAAGCAGCTATATGCCGCCAGCGCCGACCATCAGCAAATAATTTCAGAATCAATAACTGCCGGCAGACGAAAATATGCCTTGACCCATTCTCTTTCACTTCCACCTTTGCTGACAGAAACCGACTCAATATGGTCCTATGATCTGCCTCCCAGCCGCCCCAATTTTATTTCCATGACCTCAGTTACCGGCAAGGTTATCCGCTTGGAAATACATAAAGAGGGATTAAGTGGCAATATTCTGATGATTCCCAATGCTGACCCCGGCTATGACTGGATTTTTGCCCATGACATAGGCGGCTTTATTACTGAGTATGGCGGTGCCAATTCCCATATGGCAATCAGGGCGGCAGAGATGCAAATACCAGCAGTTATCGGCGCGGGCAAGATATTGTTCGAGAAATGGCTGCGGGCCCGAACATTGAGGATAGACTGCGCCAATCAACAGGTGAGCGTGATATCTTGAAAATTATAGGGGTCACTCAAAAAGTAATTGTGGATACCAGTACCCATGAGCGTCTCGACTGCTTAGACCAGCGCTGGAGCCAACTTCTAACGGTTTGCGGACTGACGTTACTACCCCTGCCCAACGACACAAAGCAGTCCCAAAAACTTATAATGGAAACACCGTTGGGGGGCATTCTTTTTACCGGGGGCAACAATCTGACCAACTGTGGTGGAGATGCGCCGGAGCGGGACAAGGTCGAGAAGATGCTGTTTAATTACGCCACAAGAAATAATTTACCGCTTATGGGTATATGCCGCGGCATGCAGTTTATCCAACAACAGTATGGTGCCACCCTGCAAACCATAGATGGCCATGTGCGAACAACTCATCAGATTAGTATAGGGGGAAAAAACGAAAAAATAAACAGTTACCATCGTTGGGGAACAACTGAACCAACAACGGGTTTGGCAGTAATGGCAAGAGCTGAGGACGGTATTATCGAAGCCGTGCGTCACGTTACTCGTCCTATTATTGGCGTAATGTGGCATCCAGAGCGTTATCACCCTTTTTTAGAACGAGACGTTAAGCTCATAACAGAATCATTCACAAATACGAGAAAATAAAATGCGGCATGGAGATTTCAGCCAACTGGCAGAAAAATATATTAACCGACCAGGATACAGCCAGCTTGTCTTAGACATACTGTACGATTACGTGCGAAAAGGAAGGGATCATATAACAATTGTTGAGGTGGGAGCGGGTACGGGAAAGTTGACAAGTCAATTAACGGCTATGGGTCTGTCATGCATCGCGGTGGAGCCCAACGATAAAATGCGCCGGGAGGGGGAAAAAGCTACCCGGAGCCAGCCTGTCAAGTGGTTAAAAGGGCTGGCCGAGTCAACAGGATTGGCGGATAATCTTTGCGAGTGGGCTATTATGGCATCTTCATTCCATTGGACCAATCCCAGCAAATCGTTACCTGAGCTACATAGGATCATCAAAGATGACGGGTACTTTACCGTTATGTGGAACCCAAGGGATCTGGAACGATCCAAATTCCACCAGGAATTGGAGAATCGTATCTACGAGATAGCGCCGAATATCAAGCGTAAATCTTCCGGCGGGAAAAGACATCTTAACAATATTGAAACTGTTTTAACAGACTCAGGCCACTTTACATCCCCCCTGCATATTGAGGCCCCGCACAATGAGATAATGAGCCGCCAACGTTATCTTGGAGCCTGGGATTCCGTTAACGACATACAGGTTCAAGCCGGTAAAGATGGCTGGGAGAAAATAAGACAAATGTTGGAGCAGTCCACCAGAGGACTTGAGCGAATTGACGTTCCCTATAGGACCAGATCATGGACTGTATCCAAAGCCGTATCCAAAATAATTTAAGCGATAAATTATTGCTAATATCAAGTTACCGTAAAGGGGAGCAATTATGCTGGTACTCATAACCGGCGGGCCGGGAACCGCCAACGCCTGGATGTGTCAGGCCGTATGCCAAGCGTTTGCCTTGGCCAATGCCACACCTATGGATGTTGACAAGGTAAATGACCTACTGAATGAGAATAATTTTCTGAAAGAACATAATCTTTCCGTCGGAAAATCTGGGTTAAGCATCTGTGAATGCCGCCAACAACAACTGATCGTCCAGCTAACCCCACCGGCCGGGCATAACTCCCCGACCATTATGGCAACCTCGGCATATTTTATTCCCCTGCCAATTCAGGAATTGAAGCGCCAGGCGGATCACCGCAGTTTTATTGTCGGCACTCACGCCCCCATGGGTGATTTTATCCATTCCGATCTTCTTGACTCTATACACGCGATTATTTTCACCCACCGTAATCCCATTGACGAAATGGCATC
>DRPV01000033.1 GCA_011330685.1 Desulfobacterales bacterium | reverse complement strand
GTGCGAGTCAAAATGACCTTGACAGTTATTTTCAGCTTTGGTCTTCATATTTTGAATTTATCTCCTTCTTTTAGCGCCCAGAATTAAACGGGTGAAAATATTTACTATTAAAACCGCTGAGGTTATGAGCAGGGCTGCGCCCCAGGCCTGAGTATGCCAGTCGTCATAGGGGCTCATGGCATAATTGAACATGACAACGGTTAGATTGGCCATGGGCTCATTCATGCTGTGCATCCAGTAAGGACTGTTCAGGGCGGTAAACAAAAGCGGCGCTGTTTCACCGGCAACCCGCGCCACGGCGAGCATTACTCCGGTACCGATCCCCGGTCCGGCCGCCCGGAATATAACCCCGCTCATCATGCGCCAATACGGTGCTCCGAGAGCTAATGCCGATTCCCGCATCTCCGGGCCTATAAGCTTTAACATCTCTTCCGTAGTGCGGCTGACCACCGGCAGCATAATAATGGCCAGCGAGACGGCACCGGCCCAGCCGGAGAAGTGTCCCAGGGTCTTGACCATGACAAGATAGACGAAAACCCCGATGACAATCGAAGGGGCGGAAACTAAAATATCAGATAAAAACCGAGCCACTCGCCCCAAAAGGTTATCGCCGAATTCGGCCAGATAGGTACCGGCCATTATACCAAAGGGAACGGCAATAATTACCGCCGTTCCGGTCATGAGAAAGGTGCCGACAATGGCGTTGGCCAACCCGCCGCCGCTCATTCCCGGCGGGGTGGGTAACTGGCTGAAAAAAGACCAGTTTATGGCTCCGGCCCCCTTTAAAACCACATCGGCTAAAATCCAGATCAGGACAAACAATCCCCCAAAGGCAGCGAGGCAGGAAACTGTTAAGACTGAGGCGTTGATTAATTTACGGCGTCTGGTAATCATACTTTTTTACTCCTCAGCCATAACTGGGCTAGGCCAAGAACAACAAATGTAATGAGAAATAGAACAAGCCCTAATTCGATGAGGGAGGACATGTATAACTGACCGTCTGCTTCAGTGAATTCATTGGCCAGGGTGGAGGCGATGGAGTTGCCGGGAGCAAATAATGACCAGGAAAGATGATATGAGTTGCCGATAACAAAGGTGACGGCCATGGTCTCTCCCAAGGCTCGTCCCATACCGAGGAAAACCGCTCCCACAATACCTTTGCGGCCATATGGAATCATTATATCCCTGACAACCTCCCAATTGGTGCAGCCCAGGCCGTAGGCGGATTCTTTCAGCGGCTGGGGTACCATCAGGAACACATCCCTGATAACAGAAGAAATAAAGGGAATGATCATCAGGGTCAGCACCAGGCCGGCCGTCAGCATACCAATTCCCATAGCGGGGCCGTCAAATAGAGGAATAAAACCGAGCCAGTGTTTCAGCCAGGGCTGGACGTAATTAGCCATGATTGGGGAGAGGACGAACAACCCCCACATCCCATAAACAATGCTGGGGATGGCAGCCAGAAGCTCAATAGCCGTGCCAAAGGGGCCGCGCAGCCATTGGGGCGCGAGTTCCGCCAGAAAAAGGGCGATACCGATACTTATCGGAATGGCGAAAAAGAGGGCAATAAAAGTGGAAATCAGGGTGCCGGCCACCGGAATCAAGGCCCCAAATTTCTGGGTTACCGGGTTCCATTCCATACTGGTCAGAAATGACAGCCCAAAGGCCTTGATGGATGGTTGCGACTGTTGCCAGAGCGCCACAATCATCGCGATAAAAATTAAGGCTATACCGGCTGCGAAAAACGCGGTGGAGCCTTTAAATATTTTATCTCCCCAGGCTGTTTTGTTATGATCTTGCATAATTATTCTTTTT
>DRPV01000032.1 GCA_011330685.1 Desulfobacterales bacterium | reverse complement strand
GCGGCCGCGTAAGGCAGACCGGCGGCGGCTCCGAGGGCCAGGGTGGCAATTACTGTATCTCCGGCCCCGGTGACGTCAAAGACCTCCCGGGCGACGGTGGGGATGGTGATTGTGGGTTTATGGCGCTCCACCAGGCCCATTCCGGCCTCACCCCTGGTGATCAGCACCGCCTCAAGATCAAGTTTGGCCAGCAGCTTTTGGCCCGCCTCTTCCAGAGAAGCGTCATCAACAATGCTGATTCCGGTTAACTGCTCGGCCTCATGATGATTAGGCGTAATAATGGAGGCCCCCATAAAGCGCTGCGGCAGATTGGGTTTGGGATCAACAATCAAAGGGATCTCCGGATGCTCCCTCAGACAGAGGCGCAGAAAATCCATTAACTGCGGGCTGATCATGCCTTTATTATAATCAGAGACCACCACTGCCTGAAACTCGGCGATATGGGCGGTGATAAATTTCTTTATCTCCTCAAGATGAGAGCCGTTAATCGGGCTGGCGTCCTCGTGGTCAAAGCGTACCACCTGCTGATTGCGGGCGATAATTCTGGTCTTGACAGTGGTTGGCCGACCGCTGAGACGGATAACCCCGCCCGGATCAGAGGAGAGTTCATGAAGCAGAGCCAGCATACGGCTGCCCATGTCGTCCCGGCCAATGGCCCCGCAGATAACGGCCTCACCGCCCAGGGCGTAGATATTATGCAAAACATTGGCGGAACCGCCTAACAGCAGATCGTCATGGGTGACATTTACCACCGGCACCGGGGCCTCCGGCGATATACGGGAGACCTCCCCCCAGATAAAGTGATCGATAATAAGATCGCCAAGCACCAGGACACGAAGATTATTAAAGGACTCCAGGGCCTGACGCATGGCCGGAGCGTCAATATTTGCCAAAATTTCATTTTTCATTTTTTTCATATTTCATATTTTGTTTTACCCATATTTTTCACATATAACAGCCATGTTTAATGCCTCGTACCTTGTCGTGGACTATGGCAATTAATGATTTTAGATCGTCTTTGCCGGTTTGATCCGGTTTTATCTCTATGGTTATGTTGCTGCCGACCGCCGGCGCCCAGCGTTCAATAAAACGGGAGGATGGGGCTCCGGCAAAGACTATAACCGCCGGAGTACCGGTGGCGGCGGCCAGGTGCTGACCGCAGGAGTCGTAGCCCACAAAACAATCGGCAGCGCAGATCATCTTGCCCAGGGCGTCAATGGAACCGTCGAAGGCCAGGATACCGCGGTTGAATGATGGAGCAACAGCGGGTATGGCTTCTGCCGTCAGGCTGCCGGTTTTTACGCCGTTTTCCCGGGCCAGAGCCAGGATGGCATCTGTCCGGCGGCTCTCCTCTTCGCCGTGGCCGCGATCCAGAATCAGGATAGTGCCCGGTTCACCAACCAGCTTCATTACCAGTTGATTTTCCAACTGGCGGGGTATTTTCTTGCAGGGGTTGTTTCCCACTCCGAGATTCATGACTATGATAAACTTGCAGCCCCTGGCCTTCAGCCCCTGACAGAAGGTGTTATAGCCATGCCCCTCATTATGCAGAACAAGGTAGGGCGGTATTTCTTCCTTTTCATCTAAAAGCCGGTTGAGCCACTGACTGGTCAGGGACGACAGACATCCTGATTCTCCCGGGCCGGGCTGCCATGAGCGGGAGGGAAAATAGCAGGTTGAAGCGTCATCAAGCAACGGCAGAAGACCAAGCTGGGTCAGGCGGCTGTCCGGATCAAAGAGCAGGACGGCATCCTCAGGGTCATCCCGGGTCTCTAACTCCACAATTTTAAGCAGGGGCGGCCAGGAGGTCATCTTCTCAAAAAGTCCGCCGCCGTTTTTATAAACAAAAGGTATGGTTCGGCAGTTATTGAGTTCCGGGAACAGAGACGGCAGGTGCCGGGGGCCGATGAGGACAATCTCCGTTAGCGGCAGTGAGCGGCGCAGACGGTGGACGATAACGCTGGTGATGGCGATATCCGCCCCGGTAGTTATCCGGGAGAGGACAATAACCTTGCGCGCCGCTTTTTTACGCTCCCGGCTCAGTACCCTGGGGCGGCTGATGCGCTTGTAACGTTTCATGATATCGGCCGGGCAGTGAAATCCACGCTCCGCGAGCAGACGGTCTAACTCCCGGCCCTGGGGGGTCTGACGGACAAAGGTGATTATACGGGTCAGAACTTCATTGCCAATCTCGACCCCGGCCCTGGAAAAATCGTCACAGAGCGGCTCAATGATACCGCAGAAAATACCGCATACGGCATCATCCGCCTGTTCATCATCCCTAACGGCCAGGCGGCATAATCTGCTCAGTAATTCATAATCAGGCGTCCTGCCGGCCTGGAAGTCATCTATAAAGGCGCGGGCCCAGTTCCTGATGGTGATATTTCCCGGCTCCCGCCCCTCCGCCTTATTTGCCGAGAGCCTGGACAATGGCATCACCCATGGCCGCCGTGCCCACGGCTTTGGCCTTGTCAATGGCTATGTCAGGGGTGTGAATACCGGCATCAAGAACATTATTCACCGCCTGTTCAATGGCATCGGCGGCCTGCGGAGCCTCAAGGCTGTAGCGCAGCATCATAGCCGCCGAGAGAATCTGGGCGATGGGGTTGGCAATGCCCTTACCGGCTATATCAGGGGCTGAGCCGCCAGCCGGTTCAAAAAGTCCAAAGCCTGATTCGTTTAAGCTGGCCGAGGCCAGAAGCCCCATGGAACCGGTCATCATGGCACATTCATCGGAGATTATATCGCCGAACATATTTCCGCAGAGCATGACATCAAACTGGGAGGGATCCTTAATGAGCTGCATGGTGGCATTGTCCACGTAAATATGGTTCAACTCGACATCTTCGTACTCGCCTGCCACCTCCATCACAACCTCGCGCCATAAGACCATAGAGGTGAGGACGTTGGCCTTGTCCACCGAGGTCACAAGCTTGCGGCGTCCTCTGGCGGCCATAAAGGCCTTGTGGGCGATACGTTCAATCTCACGGCGGCTGTAAACCAGGGTGTCGTAGGCCTTTTCCGCCGGGCCGCTGCCCTCCCGGCCCTTGGGCTGGCCGAAATATATACCACCGGTGAGCTCGCGGACGCAGAGGATATCAAACCCCCTGGCGGCGATATCGGCCCGCAGGGGGCAGGCCGCGGCCATTGACTTAAAGACCCTGGCCGGCCGCAGGTTGCAGAATAGTTCCAGCTCTTTACGCAGAGGAAGCAGAGCCGCTCGTTCCGGCTGCTGATCCGGCGGCAGAGACTCCCATTTGGGGCCGCCCACGGAACCAAAGAGTACGGCATCGCTATTCCGGCAGAGGGTAAGGGTGGCGGGCGGCAGGGCCTCACCGTGATTGTCAATAGCCAGGCCCCCGACATCGGCATGTTCGTACTGCAAGGGCAGAGAAAATGCGGCGCTCACCGCCTTTAGTACCTTTAAGGCCTCACTCATAACCTCCGGGCCGATACCATCACCGGCCAGAATCGCTATCTTCTTCATTTTTACCTCACTTTATATGACCTTCATTTGGATATTCGTTCAGTCCTTTATCCCGGATTGAACGAATCTGAATAATTACCACAAATTTACTCTGTTCACATACCATAAAATGCCTCTAACCTCAAGTAGGGCCGGGGGGTTGCCCAGTGAATTATATTTCTTGCCAATTTATTTTATTCGCGTTAGTAAAATAGACATAGAGTTCGTAATGAGGTTCTGGAACAGGTATAAAGTCCTGCCCCAACGGTATTTATTTGGAATTTAAATGTTTTAAGGTGTTGGCCATGAACTTTACAGAACATTTTTTTCATCAAGCCCCGTCTCCTGCCCCCTGTGTATCACATATGTCAAAGCGATTGACCTGCCAGGATCATAAGCGCCTGCGTCTGCGTCTTGAACGGCTTTTATCGAGGGCTGGTGTCAATGTTAACGGTACTCGCCCCTATGACTTTCAAGTTTATAATTCCTCTGTCTATGCCAGAATTTTTGCCCAGGGTTCTCTTGGACTGGGCGAGAGTTATATGGATGGCTGGTGGGATAGTCCTGTCCTGGACGAGTTCTTTTTCCGGGTCTTACGGGCCGGATTGGCCGAGCGGGTAGTGACCTGGAAAGATGGCTGCGCGGCTATTGAGGCCAGGTTGCTCAATCATCAAAGTTTGTCCAGATCCCTGGAGGTGGGCAGAACCCATTACGATATTGGTAATGACTTTTACCGCCGGATGCTGGATAAACGGATGATTTACAGCTGCGCGTACTGGCGGCACGCCCAGACCCTGGATGAGGCTCAGGAGGCTAAATTAGATCTGGTCTGCCGCAAGCTCGACTTGAAGCCCGGTATGCGGCTCCTTGATATAGGCTGCGGCTGGGGCGGTATGGCGGCCTATGCCGCTGAAAGGTATGGCGTTGAGGTCTTGGGAATCACAATTTCCAAGGAACAGGCGGCCTATGCCAAAGAGTTGTGCCGGGAACTGCCGGTGACCATTAAGATGCTGGATTACCGCAAACTTAACGGCGCCTTTGACCGGATAGTTTCGTTGGGGATGTTTGAGCATGTAGGCTATAAAAATTATCGAACTTTTATGGAAAGTGTCCGCCGGCTGTTACCTGAAGACGGCCTGGCTCTGCTCCATACCATCGGCAATAATCATTCCACCTGCACCACCGACAAATGGATTGACCGTTATATTTTCCCCAATTCCATGCTGCCCTCAGCCAAGCAGATCAGCATTGCCGTAGAAAAACTTTTTGTTATTGAGGACTGGCATAATCTCGGGGCGGATTATGATACAACCCTCATGCAGTGGTTTAAAAATTTTGACCGGGCCTGGCCGGAAATACAGGGCGGAAAATACAATGAGCGTTTCTACCGGATGTGGAAATACTACCTCCTCTCTTGCGCCGGTTCCTTCCGAGCCCGCAAAAATCAGGTCTGGCAGCTGGTACTCTCACCCAAAGGCCGTGTGGGGGGGTATTACGCTCCGCGCTGAAGCGCTTATGTAATTAAAGTCTGTTCCAGCATGGCCGGCAGGCCTCCTTGGTCTGCCGGTCGAAAACCCATAACCTCCTGCCATATCTCATCGCTCTCCATGCAGAAATAGATACAGGTGTTTCGGTGGGCCTCTCTCTGTAGTAAATTGTAAATATGTTTATACATCTCCACTCGTAAGTCTCTAAAATAGCGGCATTTACCGTCCAGGCCCATGACAAACTCCTCGGCCATGAACCTTGACTGGGGGAAGCGGTCGGCTGCTATCTGCCGTAAACTGGGCAGAAAACGGAGAGCGCCCATGCTGATCCAGGCAATTTTAGAGGCCGGTACGGCGGCAAATAAACGTTTAATAGTCTCAGTGTAGCCCGCCCGCCAGCCGGGGTGATATATTATGGGGTCAAAATGAAAGGCTAATTTGTAGCCCCATTGGGCGCATTGAGCCGCCGCCGCCAGCCGTTCATCAAGGGTGGCGGTGCGCAGTTCCTCTCTTTTCATAATCTCCGGACTGTTCAATGACCAGGCCGTAATTGTCCGGCCCTGGTGCTCAAGCCTCTCTAAGTTGTCAATCATGGCGCTCTTGGTTTTTAACTCCAGAACGGTATTGGGGTGTTGAGCGGTGAAATCAATCAGGATCTTGCTTAATCCCGTCCATTTGTCAAGGGCCATGGAATCGGTGAATTCACCGGTGCCGATGCGCCAGAAACGCTTGGGGCCGTCCCGCTCAACAGCCGTTTCGAGTTCAGCCAGCATGTCATCAATATTGACAAAAAAAGTCAGCCAGGGATTGTTTAGATATGCCTGGAGGATACAGTAAACACAGTCCATGGGGCAATTCATGCCGATATTTATGACCTGATATTCACAGCATTGATATTCCCTGGTGCCGGGGCAGGGCTTAAAAAAATGGCCTTGATTACGGCATAATAATAAATTGCGCTTGCCATTGGTCAATTGAAAATGGTATTGCTCTCCTGAATTAAAACCGGGGAGCCGGCGGTCTTTTGTCTTTTTTATCTTTTTTATTACTTCAACGGGCAGTTTTGCCCTCTCGATGATCCGGCGGGTGTAGGGCAGTTCGGCGCACTCTTCGGTGACGAATATTTTTTCTATATACTGGGCTGGATTAATCATTACTTTGGTCAATTTATGGGGTTTAAGGCGTTTAACGCCTGTTTTTTATGGCACATTTACTATCTTGTCAGGCAATCAGCAAGTCATTTGGCGCTCAACATCTCTTTTCTGAAATCAGCATGGGGGTTTCGGCGGGTGAACGTCTGGGCCTCATCGGCCCCAACGGAGCGGGGAAATCCACCCTTTTGAAGATCTTCGCCGGTCTTGAGGAGGTGGACAGCGGCCAGGTCTTTGCCAATAAAAACGGGCGCCAGGTCTATCTGAGTCAGGCGGACGATTTACCTTTGGAGCAGAGCGTTGAAGAATGCCTGCTAAGCGTAGTGGAGGATGAAGCGGGCTTGGATGAGGCCGCCGCCTATGCCAAAGCACGGCAGATGGCCGGTCAATGTGGTCTTTTTGACATGGATCAACCGGTGGGAGATCTCTCCGGCGGCTGGCGTAAGCGTTTGGCCATCGGCCGGGCTCTGATTCAGCAGCCCGACCTCCTCCTTCTCGATGAGCCCACCAATCATCTTGATATGGCTGGAATACTCTGGCTTGAAAAAATCCTGGCTCGGGCCCCCTTCGCCTTTATTCTCATCAGTCATGACCGTTATTTTTTAAATAACGTCACAAATCGGATTGTTGAACTCAGCCAGGCCTATAGCGGCGGCTATCTCCGGGTTGAGGGCAGCTATGTTGATTTTCTGCGCCGTAAGACAGAGTTGCTGAGCGCCCAGGAGAAAAACGAGGCCGCCCTGAGCAACCGTTTGCGCCGGGAGACGGCCTGGTTGGCCCGAGGCCCCAAGGCCCGCGCCACTAAGGCCCGTTATCGTATTGAGGCCGCCGGCAGCCTGCGGCGGGAGATGGATGAAGTTAAGCGCCGCAATAATACGGGCGCTAAAATGGCCCTGGGTTTTGAGGGAACTAAACGACGGAGTAAAATATTACTATCTGCCCATAAACTGGCCAAATCATTTGCCGGACGGCAGATTTTTGCTAAACTGAATATTGAATTAAGCCCTGGAAGCTGTATGGGCATTCTGGGGAATAACGGTTCCGGCAAGAGTACCCTGATCCAGATTTTAGCCGGCCGCCTGCCGCCGGATGCCGGAACCATCAAGATGGTAGACGGTCTGCGAATTGTCCTCTTT
>DRPV01000031.1 GCA_011330685.1 Desulfobacterales bacterium | reverse complement strand
CTGCCGCCAGGAGCTGCAGCAGGCCCAACAGATTTTCATGAAGTATAATCTTCCCACCATCAACACCGCCGATAAATCCATTGAGGAATTAGCGGCCCAGATCTCCCAGGAAATCGGGCTTTACCGCAAGTCAAGCACCCTGTAACCCCCTTTCTACCCAAATTCCGGCTATCCAGACTTTTCCGCAAACGCGGATATTTTTTCCGGAATTCAAGTAATTTCATCCCAGACAAATAAAATTACAGATACTGTTTAATCAGCTTAACCTTTTGATCTTAATAGCCATTTAAACAAAGATATACTGTAATATTTTGCGGCATACATTTTGCTTCTTTTAAACTACTCAATTAGCGTAAACATTAAGATAGGGGAATAAGGTTCATTTTCGCCCCTCACCCACAGGACTACCATGGGGCAAACAAAGAGGAAAGACAGACAATGGACAAGAGTTATCAAATACTGTTACCGGCAATTTTGTTTTTCATCGCCATATCCGGCCCTGCTCTGGCAACTCCGTATACGGGGGCTGACATAGTACTCGCCGGAACTGATTATTCCAGCATTTACGGCGGAACAATTTATGATGATCTAACAGGCAGACACTACGGTTGGGGAAGAACTGGAAACGAAACTATTTATACCAACTGGCCCGGCTGGGTAGAATACAGCGCTCCCTTGACCCCAGGCAACTGGAACATCGGCCTCAACGCCATCAATCATGGCGATACACTTGGTTCCGACTGGTATTCCTCTTTTGAGGTCTCAGCCAATTTAACCCCCAATCAAACAACAGCAACGTTCACTCTATCCATACCCGCCAGCTCAACCGAAGCAAATCACAGCTTCTTTAATTTTGATATAGAAACCGCCGGGGAATACACCGTCAAATATTCCTGGGAAAACGACAAATACAGCGGCACCAGCGGCTTAGATGCCAATATTGAAATTGTCAGCGCCTTTTTTGATAATACCGCCACCGGCTCTCCTGTGCCAGAACCGGCATCCATCCTCCTGTTCGGCACGGGATTAATCGGCCTTACCGGCTTAAAAAAAAGGCGAAACAAAGGCAGACCCATCCCGTCGTCATTCTTTAATTCTTAAAATCCACTCTCTCTCAGAAGTTTCTATTCCCCCGCCCCCCGTCGTTATTCGCCTAAAAAGTTAGGCTACCCTAATATTTTTATTGACACGCCCCCAATCTTACCTTACTTTATCGTAACCGTTGACAGAGACTGACAGCAGAGTGCCACAATGTGGCAAGATACAACTCAGGGAGAAAGCACAAAAATGTCGAAAATATTGATGCGTCAGATGGCCAAAAATCAAAGCGGCACCATCACCGCCGTCAAGGTAGGCGGCGAGTTGGGCCGCCGGATAAGGGAAATGGGCATCGTACCGGGTACCATAATCACCGTCCAGGGCCGGGCGCCCCTGAACGACCCCGTTGCCCTGCGGGTAATGGGCGGCACCCTGACGCTCCGTAATAACGAGGCCGATCATATTGAAATTGAGGTAGAAGATTAGATGAGCGCTGAATTCAAAATCGCCCTGGCCGGTAACCCCAATGCCGGCAAAACCACCCTCTTTAACGCCATTACCGGCGCCCGCCAGCATGTGGGAAATTACCCTGGGGTCACGGTGGAAAAGAAGGAAGGGATATATGAATGTGACGGCAAAAGGCTGAAGATAGTTGACCTGCCCGGCACCTATTCCCTGGCTGCCTATTCCGTTGAGGAGATAGTGGCCCGCAATTTCCTGCTCCAGGAACGGCCGCGGGTGGTGATTAATATTGTCGATGCCGCCAATCTGGAACGTAACCTCTATCTCTCCACCCAATTGTTTGAAATCGGGGTGCCGGTAATCATCGCCCTTAATATGATGGATGTGGCCAAAGAACGGGGAATTGCCATTGACTGCCGAAAATTAAGCGAGCTGCTCAGCCTGCCGGTGGTACCCATTGTTGCCCGCAAGGGTGAAGGCGTTGACGAGTTAATGAGGCAGACCGCCCGGCTGGCGGCCCAGGAACGCGAGTGGCAGCCGGCAAACATCTCCTATGGCGATGATATGGACGAGATTATCCTGACCATGGAAGAGAAAATCAAGGCCTCCGCCTTTCTCACCGACCGCTACCATCCCCGCTGGATCGCCCTGAAATTATTAGAGGCAGATTCTCAGCTCCGAGAGGCCGGGCTGCAGGCCAATAAAGATTTATATGAGGAGCTGGCCAACAAGGTAAAGAAGATCAGCAGCCACACCAAGCGCACCCTGGAGACTACCCCGGAGGCCGTTATTGCCGATTACCGTTACGGTTATATCAAATCCATCCTCATGCAGGGGGTAATCTCCCATCAATACGACGTCAACCGCCTTTACACCTCCGACAAGATAGACAAAATTTTGACCCAGCGTTTCATCGGCCCTCTGATTATGATAGGCGTCCTCTTCGGTCTCTATCAATTCACCTTCGGCCTCAGCGCCCTGCCCATGGCCTGGGTGGCTGACTTCTTCGACCTCCTGGCCCAGGGAGTAAATCATTTAATGGCCGACGGCCCCCTGAAATCTCTATTAATCTCCGGCATCATTGCCGGGGTGGGCGGGGTTTTGAGTTTTGTGCCCCTGATCATGCTCATGTTCATGGGCCTGGCCTTTCTTGAGGACTCAGGCTATCTCGCCAGGGTGGCATTTATGCTGGATCGCATCTTTCGCATCTTTGGCCTGCACGGCAATTCAGTAATGGCCTATATCGTCTCCGGCGGCATTGCCGGCGGCTGCGCCGTGCCGGGGGTTATGGCCACCCGCACCCTGCGCTCCCCGCGTGAACGGATGGCCACCCTGCTCACCGCCCCCTTTATGAACTGCGGGGCCAAGCTGCCCATCCTGGCCCTCCTCATCGGTACCTTTTTCGCCAAATATCAGGCAGGGTTCATGCTGTTCCTGACCCTTCTGGCCTGGGTAACCGCCCTCCTCACGGCCAAACTCCTCCGCCTCACCATCCTTAAAGGTGATTCGACCCCATTTATCATGGAGATGCCGCCTTACCGTTTCCCCACCTTTAAGGGCCTGATGATCCATACGTGGGAGAAAACCTGGCATTATATCCAGAAGGCCGGTACCGTGATTTTAGGCATCTCCATTCTCATGTGGGTAATTATGTCCTACCCCGCTCTCCCGGCCCACCAGCGCCAGGCCCTGGAACAGCAACGGCAGGAAATAATAAAGACCACCAACGGCAGCGCTGAACACCGCCAGGAGCTGCTCTCCCGCCTTGACCGTAAAAAGGCGGAGCTCAAGCTTAAAAATTCCGTGGCCGGTTATCTCGGCCGGGGCTTAGAACATGTAAGCCGGCTGGCCGGTTTCAACTGGCGGACTAATATCGCTCTCATCGGCGGTGTAGCGGCCAAAGAGGTAATTGTCTCCACCCTGGCCACCGCCTATTCCATGGGAGATAAGGCCGGCAGTAACAAGGCATCTCTGGCCCGAACCCTCACCAGATCACCGGGATGGACACCCATAGTTTCCCTGTCTCTCATCGTCTTTGTCATGTTTTATTCACCCTGTTTTATCACGGTGGTATGTATCAGCAAGGAGGCCGGTTCATGGCGCTGGGGGGCCTTTTCCATTCTCTTCAATACCACCCTGGCCTTTGTTATGGCCGTAGTAATCTATCAGGGCGGCAAATTAATGGGTTTCGGGTAAGCGTAGACTCCGAGATGGGGTGCAGCTTAATCGTTACTGATCGTTTATACGTTTGGGAGGATAAGATGGACGGACTAAGCGCCAGCCAGGAGGATTATCTTGAGGTAATTTTCCATCTCAGCCGCGATAAGCGGCAGGCCAGAGCCAAGGATATCGCCCAAGCCTTAAAGGTAAGCAGGGCCTCTGTCACCGAGGCCCTCAGGGGGTTGAGTAAAAGAAAACTGATTAATTACGCCCCCTATGAGGCCATCAGCCTGACCGTCGGAGGTCGAAAGGCGGCCCTTGACGTGGTACAGCGCCACCAGGCCCTGAAGAATTTTTTTATCAGAATTTTAGCCGTTGACGAAGACTTGGCTGACCGGGGAGCCTGCCGGGTGGAACATGCCGCCCCGCCGGAAATAATTAAACGGCTTACCGCCCTCGGCCTGTTTCTGGAGAAAAGGGATAAAGCACTCCTCGCGGAGTTCACCAACTCTCTGAGTTCAGCCGACAATAAGCGCCTCTAAAAGAGCCTGTCATTTACCCTGAAAGGCCTGACATTTAAGGCCGGAGTTAGCAAAAACCACCTGAGAAGGCATCTGCCTGGATTTAAAATTCATGGCCCGGCAGCCATAGGGCAGAGCCGGCTCATAGGTGATATAAAAAAAGCGGCAGGCTATACATAACACCTTTGGTTTACCCCCCGGGCCGGGGCCTTCGGTAAAGTCAGGCATTGTTGTTCTAACTCTCAGGCTGCTCGACAGAAACCACCATATTCCGCCCCCCGGCCTTGGCGGCGTACAGACGTTTATCGGCCATAAAGATAAGCTGCTCAGGGGTGATTCCCTTACCTGCCTGCGAGGCCGCGGCCACCCCTATGGAGATAGTAACCGGTATCACCCGGCCTTTATATTCAAAAACCGTCTTTTCAACATTTCGACGTAAACGCTCGGCGAAACGTCGGCCCAGCTTTAGATCACCAACCGTGAACCCATAAAATTCCTCACCGCCATAACGTCCTATCTCATCATGCTTACGGGTTGTCGCCTTCATGACCTCAGCGAGATTGGCCAGGACGTAATCACCGGCCTGGTGACCGTAATTATCATTAACCAGCTTGAAGTTATCAACATCAATCATCACCAGTACAAAATCATTTATATTTCCGCGCTGCAGATTACCGATATTAATCTCCAGAATCCGATCCAGGATAGAGCGCTTGGGTAGTCTGGTTAATTCATCAATATAACCAATCTTTTCAAAGAGATCCTTAAGTTCCATCTCCTTGGTCACATCGGAAAGAAAACCCACCGACAGACAAATACCATCGTTGGGAAAGGCCTCCATGTGGGCCTGATCCTTGAGCCATACCGAGTCCTCACCCTTCAGGACATGATAAACAGCATCCACCGTCCCCTTTTTCTTGACCTCATCCCGCAGGCCGCGCCAGAATCCGGCCAGCTCGTCACGGGTAATAATTTCTTCCTCCACCTTCTCCTCGACCTTTACATAGCGATATTGACGGCAGTCGATTATGGAACGACGAAAGACCTCTGCCACCTCGGAGCATGAGCATTTAAGCAGCTCGCAGAAGCCCTGACCCACATACTCATACCAAATCACCCGGCCGTCATCACGCCAGGCCGAAATATAGGGAATAATGGGCACACTAGCCAGCTCCAGAGCCCGCAGGGAGACTATATTGTCCTTAAGCCTCTGCACCAGAGCGCTGGAATAACCGCCCAACAGGATACGTCCAACATAATCCGGGCCGGTAAAATCATTATCTTTCATTTTATTTCCTATCCCCCCGTCTCTTGTTTCCTGTCCCCTAATTCCAGAATGGCCGTTACCCCGGAACCTGGCCGCTGTCTCAAGAATGAGGTTATATCACCATAAAAAATACCGGTAAAGGCGCTCATACCCTTGATGGTATCGTAGAAAAACAGATTAAGCCGGCCATCCTGCGGCTTACCAACCCCGGCGAAATAAAATATAACCCGATCCGCCGGCTTCATAAGGCTGCCGATCCGGCGCATGGCATGCAGAAACTCGGCCCGATTGGCGTGTTTACCGGTGAGTACCATGCTCTTGGTTATGGCGCATCTCCCGGCCACTGCTTTTTGGAGAGCGGGTATATCATCCAGAACAAAGGGCTGACTCTGAAAATCATCATGGTATTTATCAAGACCCACGGCGAGGAGATAGGTAGTACCCGCCGCCGAACAGATCCCGAAGTCATCCCCGCTCATGGCGGTTTTGGCCTTAACCGCTCCCATGGAGATATTGGCCACCGCCGCGCTCATATAGGCCCGCAGTTCATGGGCCATGATAACATTATCCTTATTCCAGTCCGCGTCACCATGCAGGGCGTTAACCATGGCGTAAGCGAGAAGACCGTGACCCAGGCTGTTACTGATCCCCCCGGTCTGGCCGCCGGTACTGATCTCCAGCAGGGGTGCAAGAACGCGGTTATCAGGTTGAGATTCCGGCTTTACCACCAGCCCCTCCCCGGCCGCGGCAGCCTCGCTGCCGTCTTTCCGCTGACCATTCTTAACCTCCGAAGAAGCGGCACTTTCCTCCTCCACAGCCCCGGTATTGGCCGTCTCCGGGCTATTAACCTTAGCGGTTCCCTGGGTTTTCCGGCTCAGCAAAGTTTTGTTAACACTCTCCCCTGCCGGAAACACGCCATTACCTACAGCCTTATTCCCTGAAGAAGCCGCCGGTGGCGGCTGAACAACAGCAGCAGCCTTTGCGCCCGTCCCGGCCGCCGGCGGGGGCAGCACTATTTCCGCCGCCGCCGAGCTAACCGCGCCATCATTATCAGAGACGGTGAGCAGCACCTTATAGGTACCAAGAGAGGCAAACACATGCCGGGGTTCCAGGATGCCGGCTGTTTCGCCATCGCCAAAATCCCACTCGATAAAATAGGGCGCGGTGCCGCCGGTTATCTTCGCCTTGAATTTAACCTCATAGGGCGCGGCAGGAGCAATCTGATCGCTAATTGAGACAGCCAGATTATTAACCTTTTGCGGCACCGCGTTTCTGACACAAAGGACGTAATAACTATTATCCTTACTATAGGCGTAGCTGTTACCATAAAAGAAATTTACATATTTCGCGGTATTGGGATTTGCCCCCTCGGTGGCCGACCAGTAATAAGAAGGCTTAACCCGCAGAGCCGGATCAACGGTGGGAGAATTGGCCGGTTCCAGAAGTCCGGTGAGCAGCGAAATCTCCGGCAGACGCCAGTCCTTATGGCCGGCCAGATCCAAGTTTTTGCAATATTTTCCAGCCTCCTGCCATGTTCTCTCCTTACCGTCATCCGTCTGCTGCCACATCACCCCCTGCTGATTATCGGTAACGGTTCCATCCCCGTTATCAATATAAACCGCCCCCCGCGAGACAGCCGCGCTGCCGACCAGAACAAGACAGAATAATAACCACATTGTTAACTTTCTATAGATCACCGTTTCCTCCTTCAAAAATCAGGTATCGAGAAATATCTCATAGGCCAGACGATTTTTACTGAAATGATTAAGCACATTTTTTAACTGCTGCAAATTTTCAACACTGAACTGAACCTCCCATACCGACCGGCTGTCCCTCTTAACCGCCAAAGCGCCTATATTATGAATAACCATCTCGGCCGGAGCCACCCCGAGAATCATAAGCATCCGGTTACGATTAACCTCCAGAGGTATAAACAGGGTCTGTTCCTTGACGACTTTGGTCTTTTTCAGCAGCCAGCGCACCTCCACCACATCCTCCCGCTGCAGGGCAAGAGATTTAAAACGCCGGCAGTCATTATGATGAATGGAGAGACCGCGTTCACTAAGCAGACCGTAAAGCCCCTTATCGGTGGGCAGCGGGGCGCAGCAGCGGGACATTTTGACACAGGCCGGATCAAGATTATCCAGGAAAATATGATTAAAGGCCCCAGTGGGCGGCTCCAGGATCGTCCGCCCCTCAAAGGCCAGGGAGATGATAACCGCCACCACCTCCTGCAGACGCAGCTGCCCCATGCCCAGCCGTTGGCATAGTTCCTCAAAAGTTGATAATTCAAAATGGTTCAGCACCTTGCTCATACCGGCGGTATCATTAATTTCTGCGGGCAGGCCATAGCGTTTCAGCTCCTGGCGCAGTAACGAACCGCCAATGGTACGGGCCAGGCGCTGACGCCGATGGCGGAACGTCTTGGCTAACATAGATCTGGCCTTGGGGGTCTGACAGAGCTGCTGCATGGCCGGTTCAAATTCCACCGGTTCCTTATCGGTAATGATCCGCACCCGGTCACCATCCCGCAGGACATGCTCCGGGCCAACCTGCTCCGTGCCCACCACCGCCGATACACAACGCAGCCCCACCTCCGAATGAACCTTAAAGGCAAAATCCAGCACCAGGCTGTGACTCGGCAGGCAGACACGCTCCCCCTTGGGGGTAAATGTGTAAATCTCCTTTTTACCGCTGGCCGTTATAACCTCGGCGCAAGATATCTCCTCACTACCGCCCAGGGCGCTGAACAACTCTTGAATATCCTGCTCAAAGGCGGAGTGATCCCGGCGGTGCTGACGCCACATATTAACGATACCGATCCGGCCCGCTTCATACATCTCGTTGGTACGGAATTTAAAAAGATAGGTCTGGCCCTTGACGTTGGCCCTGGCGTGCAGGCTCTGATAGCTCGTGGGCTTGGGGTTGGCGATAAAATCACGGATAGTGCGGGGAATGGGCGGGAAACTCTGATTAACAACACCCATGGTACGGTAGCAGGTCTGGACATCGTCAACAGAAATAATTATCTCCACCGGGGTCTCAACCTCCTTCATCAAAACCCGTTCCTCAGGATCAAAATAGGCGGACAATCCTTTAACCACCACATAGACCTCAGCGGTAATCCAGGACTCATCCAGCACTTTACACACCTTGTCACGAATCGCGAATTCCTCGACTCTTTTGGCAATCTTTTTGATTTTTGCCTCTAATTTCTGGCTCTGGCGCGGATATTTATATTTAATTGCCAGGTCGTAAAGCTCCCTCTTCAGACCGAAAAAGCCGATTACATGGGCCAGGGGAGCGTAAATATTGATTGTCTCCTCGGCAATTTTCTGTTTTTTATGCCGGGGCATGGAATCTAAGGTGCGCATATTGTGCAGGCGGTCGGCCAGCTTGACCAGAACCACCTCAAAACGGGAGGCCGCCCCGGAAAATAATTTTCGGTGTACCTGGCGGTAAAAGGACTGCCGGTCGCCGCTGAAATCGGTGACCTTGGTACAGCCGTCAACAATGAGCGCCACATTGCGGCCGAAGAGGGCTCCGACCTTCTCCATGGTTACCTCCTCAACATCCTCCACCGTATCATGAAGAATAGCGGCAGCCAGGGTATCCGGATCATCCATGCCGAATTCTTCCACAATGATCCGGGCCACCCGGCAGGGATGACTGACATATATCTCACCGGATTTACGCATCTGGCCCTGATGGGCGTCCACCGCGAAACTCAGGGCCTTCCAGAAGGATTTGGCCGGGCCGTCCTGGCCGCCAAGATAGCCCTCCATTACCTTGATATATTCAGCAATGTCAAATTTAGCTTCCCTGCTCGTCTTCATATATCGTGCCCCGCCGACTCCCGTATCCGTTCAATTACCGAGGTGGTAGAACACCCGGCCACCAGGGGAATATTTATAACCTCTCCCCCCCAGGCTATAACCTCTTTACCGCCGACAATACTATCCACAGACCAGTCCGCGCCCTTGACCAGAATCTGGGGCCGCAATAATTTTATCAAGGTCAAGGGCGTCTCCTCGTTAAATATTGTCACATAATCCACACAGCCCAGGGCGGCCAGCACCCGGGCCCGACTGTTCTCGTCATTTATCGGCCGTGCCGGGCCTTTAATAGCCCGCACCGAGGCATCGCTGTTCAATCCCACCACGAGACAATCACCCTGCCGGCGGGCCTCTTCAAGATAGGTAACATGACCGGGATGGAGAATGTCAAAGCAGCCGTTGGTAAATACCAGCCGCCGTCCCGCCGCCCGCAGGTCTTTAAATTTACTGGATAAATCAGCGGCCGAATGGATTTTATTCCCATCGCTGAAACGATAAGGCGTGGGAGCCGCCGTGTTAAAATCAGCCCGCAGTCTCCGCAGCCGCCCCGCGTCTAAATCAACAACCGCGGCCTCTTCTCCAGCCCCGGCCTCAATCAACACCGTGCCGTCGGGAGCGATAACCATGGAATGGCCGCCGAAATCAATGCCCCCCGCGCTGCCGGAGCAATTGGCGGCCGCCACAAAGACCTGATTTTCTATGGCCCTGGCCCGTAGCAGGGCACGCCAATGTTCAAGGCGGGAGGCCGGCCATTGAGCGGCGGCCACCAGCAGACCCGCCCCTTGCCTGACCTGGGCCGCGGCAAGTTCCGGAAAGCGCAGATCATAACAGATCAAGGCCCCCAGCGGCCCCTGAGGAGTATCAACAGGCAGAGGATTGTTCCCCGGCTGGAAATAATTATCCTCGGCCGTAGGCTCGAAGAGCTGCTGTTTACGGTATCGGCCGCAGACTCCGGCTGTACCGCAGACGAACAAGGTGTTATAAAGCCCCTCTTCCGCCTCCATAAACGAACCAGCCAGCAAAATGTTATAGTCAGCCGCGAGACACCGCATTTCCTTGAGAAGCCCCGGAGTCAAGGCCGCCATTTCATCAACCCTGTCACAGGCAAAACCGGTGGCCCACAACTCCGGCAAAACAACAACAGTACCGG
>DRPV01000030.1 GCA_011330685.1 Desulfobacterales bacterium | reverse complement strand
GAATAAATTAATCAAACTGGCCGACAGACGGGGATACGCCATCGGCATAGCCCATCCTCACCCCTCCACCCTCAAGGCCCTGCGCCTCAACCATGAGCGCCTGAAGCAGCAGGTGATTCTCGTTGGCCTCCAGCAGCTGATCGCGAAAAAATACACCCTATAACGTCCCGTATATAAAGACAAAATCATCATCGTTCACACTGATTCGCAGACAACCGCCATGATTACGGCCATAGATCTCCCAACCAGCTTCATTCCTGATCTCGCATTTAAGACAGGAGGGGGAATGAATATCCCGCTGCCGGTCATTCCAGGCAATGAGCATGGCCTCCGGCATCTCCCGCTCTGCCTTTGATTTAGCCAATTCGGCAGCCTGCCTGTAATCCACGGCCTCACCTTCGAGCTTAATGTTGATAGTACGCATGTTCATTTCTCCAATATAGCAATATTAATTGACAGGAACCTTAATTACGCCAGGCCGCAAAAGACGGAGTTCATCACCCTGGCAGCCAATAATAGTAGAGCCCTGGCCGCCTGGAGTGAGACCGCCGTCCAGAATATAGTCCAGAGCGCGGCCAAATATCGCTCGCAACCGGGCAGCGTCCAAGGCCGGTGGCTGACCGGATATATTAGCGCTGGTTGCGGTTATGGGCCGCCCCACGGCCTTTACCAGGGCATGAGCCAGAGGATGAGACGATATACGGGCACCAATAGTACCGGAAGCGGCAGTAATCCGGGCCGGAAGCTCAGGCCGGGCATCAAAAATGAGGGTAAGCGGGCCGGGCCAGAAACGGGCCATAAGGGGATTAAAACGGGGCGGGATTCCAGTAGTGATCGTGGAGAGTTGGGCCTGGTTCTCTATAATAGTGAGTACCGGCTTAGAAAGAGAGCGTTGTTTAAGAGCAAAGAGACGATCAAGGGCCTGGCAGTTAAAGGGATCAACCGCCAGGCCGTAATAAGTTTCAGTGGGAAAGGCGACAATACCGCCCTCTAAAATTATGGCCGCCGCCTCTTCAACGGCCAGGGAGGATTCCATATACTACCTCAGTAATGATCGGCGCTACCCGGAGACATAAGCGTTTCAGGGGCACTTATTAGATAATTAATCCGGCAGCCCGGCCGAGGCCTTAACCACATCCTCCACCATCCGCTGTTTAAAATCCACCAGCTTCCCGGCCATTTTATCATCGCTGAGCGCCATCATCTGGGTGGCAAGGATCGCCGCGTTTCTGGCTCCGGCCGAGCCGACCGCCATGGTAGCCACCGGCACTCCCGGAGGCATCTGCACCGTGGACAGCAGGGCGTCAAAGCCCTGCAGGGATGATGATGCCACCGGTACCCCGATAACCGGCAGGATGGTATGAGCGGCCAGCACCCCGGCAAGGTGAGCTGCCATACCGGCTCCGGCAATAAGTACCCGCAGACCACGGCCCTTTGCCCCTTCGGCATAATCCGCCGCCCGCTGTGGACTGCGGTGAGCCGAGGCAACAATGATCTCATAAGTAATACCCATCTCCCGCAAAAGGGCGGTGCAGCCCTTAAATACCGGCAGGTCGGAGGCACTGCCCAGGACAATCCCCACCTGGACGGCTGTATTTTCGGTGGAACGTGCCAAGGCCTTGCGGCCGATATCAGTACGATAAAAGCAGCCCGGCCAGTTTATTTTTTTTACCGCTTCATAAGCGGCATCAATAGCCGTTTGCAGATCTGCCGCCCGGGCGGTAACCCCAAGCACCCGGCCGCCGGAGGTCACAACCTCTCCCCCGGCTCCAGAAGCTGTACCGGCATGAAAGACCATCAGATCATCGCCAAAGTCCTGCTCCAAGCCGCTGATTACCAGCCCCTTTTCGTAACTGCCGGGGTAACCACCAGAGGCCATTACGACGCAAACGGCGGGCCGGGGATCAATTTCCAACTGGATAGCGGCGAGATTCTCATCTATAACCCCCTCCATCAGCTCCACCAGATCCGTCTTGAGCCGCATAAGCAGGGGCTGAGTTTCCGGATCACCAAAGCGGCAGTTAAACTCCAGTACCCGGGCCCGGCCGTCTTTAATCATCAAGCCAGCATAGAGAATCCCTTTATATGGCCGCCCCTCAGCGGCCATGGCCCGTACGGTGGGGTACATAATTTCAGCCATGACCTGACGCTCAAGTTCAGCCGTTAATACCGGGGCCGGAGAATAAGCCCCCATGCCGCCGGTATTGGGGCCTTTATCACCATCAAATACCGCTTTGTGATCCTGCGCCGAGGGCAGCGGTAAAATTGTCCGGCCATCGGTAAAGGCCAGGAAAGAGGCCTCCTCGCCCGCCAGGAATTCCTCAACAATCACCCGGCTCCCCGCCTCGCCAAAGGCCTGGTCGGCAAGCATTAAATCCACCGCGGCCACGGCCTCATCAACATTATCAGCGACAATAACCCCCTTGCCCGCGGCCAGACCATCGGCCTTGACCACGATGGGCGCCCCCTTCTCCCGAATAAAGGCCACCGCCTCATCACGAGTGGTGAAGGCCTGATAAAAACCGGAGGGGATATTGTATTTGGCCAGCAGATCCTTCATAAAGACCTTGCTGCCTTCTAAAACAGCCGCCGCCCCCGTGGGGCCAAAGGCCTTCAAGCCCTTAGATTCAAAAAAATCAACAATCCCCAGAGTCAAAGGCTCTTCAGGGCCGACAAAGGTAAGGTCAACCCCGTTATTTAAGGCAAAATCGGCCAGTTTTTCCACCTCGTTAGCTCCAATATCAAGGCATTGGGCCATATCCGCGATTCCGGCATTACCAGGGGCGCAAAAAATTTCCGCCACCCTGGAGCTCTGCTTCAATTTCCAGACCAGGGCATGTTCCCGACCACCGGAACCAATCACCATTATCTTCATATAATACCTCACAAGCTGAATTTAACCTTATCCGTGGACTCGCAGAAAGTCCAAAGCACATCACCCATAACAATCACCGGATCAGCGCTTAAAACACATCGGATTTCCCCCTTAAAACAGGGGTGTAAACATGAATAGGCATTCATTATTTTCCTTTTATCACTTGACAGCCTTGTCTGCCATACATATCATAGAAAATGAATTTCTATTCATTGCAAACATTTTTATCAGGTCATACATAAGTGAAAAAGGCAGACAAACATCAAAAAATTCTTACGGCAGCCACCAAGGTTTTCGGCAGTAAGGGATTCTTCAGCGCCAGAATATCCGACATCGCCAAGGAAGCAAAGGTGGCAGATGGCACTATATATCTATATTTTCACAACAAATATGATATATTACTCACCCTTTTTGAAGAGGAAATAGCTAAGCTGATTGTTGACATCAAGGCGGCTCTGGCGCTGGAAGAAGATCCACGGCGCAAATTATATATCTTCGCTCTCCATCACCTGAAACTGGTTATAGAAAAAAAGGAACTGGCAGAGGTACTCCAGATGGAACTCCGCCAAAGCTCTGATTCCGTGAAGGAATACCGGGTCACAAAATTCGTTGATTATGTGAATATAATTTCAGGTATTATTCATCAGGGCCAGAAATCCGGCATTTTCCGCCCCGAACTAAAGCCGGGGATTATCAAACGGGCCTTTTTTGGTGCCCTGGATGAAATGTCCAGACTATGGATATTAAACTCCGATCATTCATATACCGTTAGTGATACCGCCGACGAAATAAGCTCTATTTTCTTAAACGGTATCAGCCTGCCGACTTAATAGCCGCAGAAAATCATCAAGGCTCCGTGGCCGGAGATATTTCTATAATTTCAAACTGCCTGACCCCGCCGGGCGTCTTCACCGTAACCTCATCACCAACCTCCTTGGTCAGTAAACTTTGGCCAATGGGAGAAAGGACGGAGATGCTGCCGGTCTTTACATCCGCCTCTTCCGGCCCTAACAGACAATAGGTTATTTCCTCATCGGTATCCAGATCAACCATCTCAACTACCGTACCAAAAACCGCCCGCTGACAGTTGACGTTTGTACAATCAATAATCTCGGCCCGCCCCAGCTTATCCTTCAGCTCCATGATCCGGCCTTCAATATGACCCTGCCGTTCCTTGGCAGCATGATATTCGGCATTTTCCTTCAGATCACCATGAGCCCTGGCCTCTTCAATGGCGCTAATTACCTCAATTCGCTCCTTACTCTCCAAACGATGCAGCTCCTCGCGCAGCTTAGTATGACCAGTCTTCGACATCGGCACTCTCGTAACCATTATATTCCCGCCTATATATTCTGGATTTCACCAGTATTTATTGTGTTGTAAAAAAAACAGCCATACCCGGCCGGCTGCTGTGCCGATCGTCATGGCTCCTGTTATAACTTAACGGCTTAGATAAAGGCTCTAATCTAAATCGTTTTTATCATCTTTTTTTGCAGGCCGAACCGGCTTGCAGCCATCGGGGGAGCCTCAGTCGCAGCCAATGCCACCCATCTTAGGCGACATCCATTTCTGCAGCCCCAGAATAACCACAAAAACAGCAACAATCGTCAGCAGCAACTTGAGTACATCCTGCCATCCATTCATAAGCCCGAGTCCTTTATGTTAAAAAACATTCACACTCAGCAACGGCCACGCCCGACATTATACCAAAATCACGCCGATTTTAAACCAGTTTTTACGTAAGCGATCAATTAGCCACACCCAACTTCATATAACCCCATAGCTGTAAGCGTTTCAGGGACGCCGCCATGTGCACGTTCCAACCTCGCGACTACATCGGTATATCGCGGGGTTGGAACGTGTGCAGGGTGGTGTTCATGGAGCGCTTACGTTTTTACCAACGGTAAGAAATTGATAACCCCAGCTCTTTTTTACGATAAAAGCTGGCAGAGAACCATTCCCCTCTGGCCCGCAGACTAAAATCATTATTAAGCTCAAAAAAAGCACCGCCGATAAAATGTTGAAAGGCATAGCCATCGGCATCGTGACCGACATAGTACTCCATTGTGTAATATTTAGAAAGCCCGCGCCCTAAATTATCACGAGAAAGCAGATGCTTAAAATATACTCCGACCTCATTGAGCCAATAATTTTTCGGCGACCAATAAGGATGCCGGGTATAATTCGTCGGCTCCCCCGTGTTCAGGGCCGGGCCATTACCAGCCCTGGAATCGGCAAAGGAATAGCGATAACGAGCCTGGAGAAAATAAGGTTCACTATGAAGCAATAACGACGACCAGAGGTCATAGCCGTTACCCCAGTTATCGTCAGAATAACGGCTGTGAGTATAACCTGCCCCCAAGGCCAGACGAGACAGCGGCTCAAAAGCCACCCGCCCCTTAAACTGCCGGCGGGATATTCCCTGCCGGATACTGCTCAATGTATCCGGCACCACATCCTGCCCAAAAGATAAATCGGCAGTCAACTTATCACCAGCCTTGGCTTTAACCTTTAAATAGAACAGAGAGGTGTTTCCCCCCTGGTCGGTGTTGCTTTCCAGGCCGCCTCCCAGGCCGATACCAATGCCGTTTAAGACCTTCCCGTGCCAAGCGGCGAAGATCCTGTTGGCACGATTAGCGCCATCGGCATTCACCCCATGATAATTGCGGCGCCGCAGATCGAGATGCCATTCCCGTCCAGGGCCGCTGGGCAGCTTAAAGGCAAGACCGGAGGACATTATCCTTATATCTTTAAAGCCGTTACGCCCCTCTTCCTCAATATAATCAAGTTTAGATAAAACCTGAGGGCGCAGCTTCAACTTATTACGCCGCCGGTCAGACTCAAGTTGCGCGAAGCGGATACCGTCAGCAGATAATCGGTCGTAAATCGCCGCCTCATCACCAAGCCTGCCAAGGCGGCTGTAGACCCCGGCCAAATCAAAGAGCAGAGATTTATCGGCCGGATATTGTCTCGTTAAAGATTTATACCTCTTCGCCGCGGTGAAATAGGCCCGGCTCCGTACCGTACGCCGCACAAGATACTCAGCCGCATACTCCTGCTGCCAACGGTAGCGGGCGTAAAGACCAGCCACACTCAGCTGCCAACGGCGGTAGCTGTTAGATTTACCCGGAGGCGTGGGGGCCATGAGAATATCGGCCAGCGGGCTCTCGTTCACCGGCGCCAGAGAAATCCGCCGCCAGAGGGACTCCTGGCGCTCCGGTTTGGGCAGGGTAATATCCTTTTTCCCGGCCATAGCCATCAGAGTGCGATCTACCCCCGGCCGCAGAAACTGCTGATATATCCGCATGGCAGCCGGCCATTTATTAGCCTGCCATAATATCCGAGCCCGGAGCAGAAGAATTTGCGGATCATGCCCCGCCTCTGCCGCCGTCTGGCTGATTTTAAGGGCCAGAGTTGGATCGCCGCTGTAAAAAGCGGCTCTAACCGCTTGAGCCGACATCAATAAATCGTTGGGACGGCGGGCGGCCAGGGCCTCCCAGGCCGCGGCACCGGCCCTGTATCTTTGTTCTCTGATTAAGGCCCAGGCCGAGATAACCTTTGCCGTCAGAGAATCCGGCTCCCGGATCTCGACAGCGGCCGCGGCGAGAGAAGCGAGAGCTGGCTGATCATACTGGCGGGCCAAACGGGCATAAACCAGCATATCAGCGGTGGGCAGCCGCCTAATCTCCCTAATAAGAGCAGAGATAGTCAAGTGCCCCAGACTCAGCAGAATCACCCTGGCCCTGGGATTCGCGGGCTCACGGGCCAACACGGCCTTACACAACCCTGCCGCCCGTCCCGGCGCCAAGCGGGCCCAGAAATCGGCCAGGGCCAGCTGCCTCCCTGTCCGGCGCCGGTTTTTATTTTCTCCCGCAGCCCCGCCCTGCAGTTCATCCTCCAGCCTCAAGGCCAAACGCCGGGCCTGATTTTCCTCTCCTCCTGCCAGCAGAAGACGAGCCTTAAGCAGATTAAAATCCCAAGGGGCAATTCCCTTTCCCTTATGGAGCAGAGTCAGCCAGCGCCCGGCCTCACGCGGGCGGCCCTCTAACAGAGCCAGATCAAAGAGCCGGGGAACCAAAAGGTCTCCAGCTCCGCTGACAAACAGCCCCCTCCGCAGAGCCTGACCAGCCTCATACAAACGCCCGTCACGCCGCCAGACCGCCGCCAATCCCAGGGCGGCCCCGGCAGTCAACCTGGCCCGAACCGGGGTGATTTGCGGCCAGTCTTTCTTATTAGCCGTTTCATTGATTATACGTTCGTAGGAGTCTATGGCCTCCTGCCAGGCCTCACAGTTGGCAAAGGCCCCGGCGATATCAAGCGCCAGTGCCTCAGAGATGGGGCGTTTCAATGCCCGCCGCAGGGTCAGATAGCGGCCTACCTCATCCAGACGCCCCAACTCCCCGGCAATACGGATGGCACGCCCCAGGATCTCCAACCGTTTAAATGATGAATGTAACAAACGATCATAGTTCTTAAGGGCGGCGCTCAACCGGCGGCCGCTCTCCGCCAACCGACCCTGCCAGTAATAGAATTCCGGCCGTTTACAGCCCTGCCGCCGCAATGATTCTATGATCGGCGCGGCCTTCTCGTCCCTGCCGCTGCCAATATATATTGCCGCTAACTGCAGCTTAACATTCTCATCGCCAGGGGCTATTTCATAAATGGCCTCCAAGACCTCGGTAAGTTCCTGACGACGGCCCATGCGCCGCAGAAGACGGGCCATGGGCCGGTAAACATCAATAACATGCGGGGAGACACGAGCCAGATGCTTCCAGATTTTCAGGGCCTCTTCATTATGCCCAATGGCTAAAAAGTTGTTGGCCATGGCCCGCAATATCTCCGGATCATCGGGGCTCATCCCCAAAAGCCGCCGCCAGATATCAAGGGCCTGACTATAAAGGCCCTTTTCACCATACAGTTCGGCGGCCTGCTTTAATTTTCCCCGGTCAGGTCGAGGCTCAATGGCAATATAATCCCGCAGGGCCTTCAGGGTTTCATCCTTATTCCCGAGAGCGGCCTGGAGCTGTACCACCAACCGGGCCGATTCCAGATCGGCAGGCACAAGATGCCGGTAGAGGACAAGGCATTTAAGCGCCTTTCGTAAGTCCTTGAGTCCCAGATAACATTTACCAAGCCGCTTTAACAAATTATGGTCTCGGGGATAGCGCCGCCGCAGGGCCAGAAGATGCGGCAAGGCCTTATCAACCTGGCCCAGGGCCTCATAATAAGCGGCGAGATAGCGCTGCGCCTCCATATCACCAGGGCGGCGGGCAAGCAGCCGTCGCCAGTAAGAGACGGCCCGGCCTTTATCACTATGCTCCAGGCTCAAGGCCGTATAACGTAAAATACGCCAGGGGGTATCAGCGGCCCTGCTCAGAGTG
>DRPV01000029.1 GCA_011330685.1 Desulfobacterales bacterium | reverse complement strand
GGGGTGGACATAATGTTTCCGGCGGAAGAACTGGCCGTGGTGGGTATTGCCGAGGTCTTATCGCAGCTTAACGTCATTCGCCGGGCCTTAAAGGGCATAGGCCAACACCTGCGCCGCCGCCCTCCCGCCCTCCTCATCCTCATTGACTTCCCGGATTTTAATCTCATCCTGGCCGCCAAGGCCAAAAAGCTGGGCATCCCCGTCTTTTATTATATCAGCCCGCAGGTCTGGGCCTGGCGGCAGGGGCGGGTGAAAACCATTGCCCGGCGAGTTACCAAACTGGCCGTTATTCTCCCCTTTGAGCAGGAATTCTTTCAACGCCACGGTCTGCGGCAGGTGGAGTTTGTCGGCCACCCTCTTGTTGATCAGGTAAGCCGGCCTGACCGCAAGGCGATAAGCGATTTCAGAGCCCGCCATCATATCGCGCCGGGCTGCCGCCTCATCGGTCTGCTGCCGGGCAGCCGCCGCAAAGAGATCCAGGCCATGCTGCCCATCTTCTTAAAGACCGCCGCCCTGCTTAAAAAACGGCATCGAGACATTATCTTTCTCCTGCCCCTGGCTCCCAGCCTCAAACAGGTGGACATAGCACCCCTAATCGCGGGAACCAACCTGCCTCTTAAAATTATAACGGAGGAGCGCTATCTGCTGATGGCCGCCTCAGACCTGGTCATGGCCGCCTCGGGAACAGTGACTCTGGAACTGGCCCTTCTAAGAACCCCGATGGTAGTTTGCTACCGCCTCTCAGCCCTCACCTATTTCTTAGGCCACCGCTTAATAAAGGCAGCCTTTGCCTCACTCGTCAATCTCGTGGCAGGCAGAGAAATAGTAAAGGAATTATTACAGAAGGATTTTACGGCCCCCAACCTCCTGGAAGCCGTAGAGGATATCTGGCCGGGCAGCGCAGGTAATAAGCGGATGCGAAAGGAATTGGCGGAGGTGGCCGCCAGCCTGGGGCACCAGGGGGCATCAGCTAAGGCCGCCCGCCTGGCAATCGCTACTATGGAGGAGGGCGGCGGGAGCTAAACCCGCTCACCCAAAAAGTCAGGGAAAAATCGGGATATTAAGCAGACCATCGCTCTCCCCAAAGCCACAGATCAAATTCATATTCTGAAGCGCCTGGCCCGCCGCGCCCTTGACTAAATTATCAATGGCCGAGACAATTACCAGCCGTTTGGTACGTGGATCAACCTTCAGACCAATATCACAGAAATTACTGCCCCGCACATATTGCGTCGCTGGTAATTGCCCCGGCGGACAAAGACGAACAAAATATTCGTCCTTATAAAACTCTTCATAGAGGGCGAAGACGGCATCATCCGTGACATCAACTTTCAGATCGGCATAAATGGTGCTTAAAATCCCCCTGGACATGGGCAGCAGGTGAGGGGTAAAGGAGACGGTGATATCTTCACCGGTTAGAAGAGACAACTCCTGCTCTATTTCCGGGGTATGCCGATGTTCCGCCACCTTATAGGCCCGGAAGCCATCGGCTACCTCACAATACAGGGTGCCGACCTGCGCTCCGCGCCCTGCCCCGGCGGCCCCCGACTTAGAGTCAATAATCAGATTATCACTCCGCACCAAACCAGCCTTGAGCACTGGCGCCAGACCAAGAATAATACTGGTGGGATAACAGCCGGGGTTGGCCACCAGCCGGGCTCCGCCCACGGCCTCCCGATACAATTCCGGCAGACCATATACCGCCTCGGGCAGTAACTCCCTGGCGCTGTGACTCTGATACCACTGTTCATACACCTCCGGGTCGTGGATCCTGAAATCGGCGCTAAGATCAATAACCTTCTTACCAGCCGCCAGCAGCTCAGGGACAATATCCATGGCCGTCTGATGCGGTACAGCGGTAAAAAACACGTCCGCCCGCCCGGCCAGCTCCGGGCCGGATATATTTTCACAGATAATATCGGTCAGTCCCCGCAGATTGGGAAATACCACCGCCAGCTTTTGACCGGCATATTGCCTTGAGGTGGCCGCCGTCAGCTCAAGACCTGGATGGCGGCATATCAGCCTCGTCAACTCCACCCCTGTATAACCGGATGCCCCAACAATACCTACCTTTAACATAACCAATACCCCCAACGAACGTGGAATTCCCGCAAAAAGCTGAGTTCAAATAAAAAAAGGAAGAACCCATGGGGCTCTTCCTTGAAAAACACAAAACTGAAAGCTGGTCTTAACGCTTGGAAAACTGGAAGCTGGCCCGGGCTCCCTTCTTGCCATATTTTTTCCGTTCCTTAACCCTGGCGTCCCTGGTGAGGAATCCGGCCTTCTTCAGGCTCATCCGGTTTTCGGGGTCAACCTCAAGCAAAGCCTTGGAAATGCCATGGCGCAGGGCATCAGCCTGAGCGGATTTACCACCGCCCTTAAGCGTAGCAATAATATCAAATTTTTCAACATTATCGGTGAGCGCCATGGGGCTGTTGACCTTCTGACGACTGTCAACGATATTACCGAAATAATCTTCGAGAGCCATCTTATTTACCGACACCTCGCCAGAACCAGGAGCCAACCATACACGGGCAATAGCATTTTTTCTTTTGCCTGTTGCGTAAAATTTCTTTGTTGCAGCCATCTATTATCTCCGGATAATATTAATATAACGTAACTGCTCAACGGCAGCTCATAGTTTTGGTAGTTCTGATTACTTACCCAAACCGTTACTAATAAACTTTTCACATACACCACACTCAGAAATATAATACCCTCTGAGGTGTAAACGTTTCAGGAGCGCACATCAGGGGCCGCTCCTGAAATACTTTTTAGAGTTCTAATTCAGCGGGCTGTTGAGCCTCATGAGGATGCTGTTCCCCGGCATAGACCTTCAACTTTTTTAATTGAGTACGCCCCAGGGAATTCTTGGGCAGCATTCCCTTAACCGCCGCCATCAGCACTTCAGTGGGTTTTTTCTCTAACATCTCACCAGCACTGGTTTCCGTAAGACCACCCATATAACCGCTATGGCGATAATACATCTTATCTTTAAGTTTGTTACCGGTCAACTTGATTTTCTCGGCATTAATCACCACAACAAAATCACCGTTATCCATAAAGGTGGAGTAAGTCGGTTTATGCTTGCCGCGCAACCTGGTGGCAATCTCCGAGGCCAAACGCCCCAGAACCTTACCATCGGCATTGACAATATACCATTTTTTCTCAATCTCTTTGACCGGCGTCAGATATGTCTTCATTGTATTAGCCTCTGTTAACTGTCACATTCTTCCAACTTTACTGACTTAAGAGTCCCGGCAAAGTTACAAGTAATATATAAAAAAAAAAAGCCCGAACGTATTCGAACCTTTTTTTAAAAAAATTCTGGAGCGGGAAACGAGATTTGAACTCGCGACTTCAACCTTGGCAAGGTTGCACTCTACCACTGAGTTATTCCCGCCTAATTTGTTTTGATACCTCCTGCACGAAAACGAAAAGATATATACCCTATTTCCGGAGCCATTGTCAACTCAAAAAGATGCCTGTCACTCAGAAATATAATTTTGAACTGATATCCTTCTATCATCTATTATAGCATATATGACCTGACCGCTTACATGACACTCACCTGAAAAGTCTGATTTACTTCTGATTCGTCATTTCCAGACAGAGAGAAATTCATTTAAATCAAACAATTACAAATTCCACTTTAACCCAGGAATGACAATTAAAGGACTTTTTATAAGATGGTCTTAGATAGTTGTTATAAATTATCGTTGTTTATGATAAATTAGCGCTTAATCATAGAGTCATATTTTTATAACTGTTAAATTTCAGCCTTCAGTATACGATCAATAAACCACAGAGGGAGGTTATGTTCGCCTTCCGAGGTGTAAGCGTTTCAAGAGCGCTTATTAAAAAAAATCTAAAACCATATCCAACCGCCAAGGGAACCAACAAATGCCACCATCAAAGCCGCGTCAAAGCGCTGTCCACCGCCAGACCAAAGAAACTGATATAGACTTAAAACTGCTCATAGACGGCAGCGGCGAAGCCGATATCAAAACAGGTGTCCCCTTTATGGATCATATGCTCACCCTGCTGACGGTACATGGTTTTTTTGATTTAACGATCAAGGCCAGTGGCGATACCGAGGTTGACGACCATCATACGGTGGAGGATCTGGGTATCTGTCTGGGCCGGGCCCTGAAGGAGGCTCTCCGGGACGGGGCCGGAATTAAAAGGTATGGCGAAGCGGCCATACCCATGGATGAAACGCTTGTCAGAATCTGCCTTGACATCTCAAACCGACCATTTATTCACTACGAGGTGAAACTCAAGGAGACAAAAACCGGCAATTTCGACACCAGCCTGGCCAAGGAATTTCTGCGGGCTTTTGTTACGCACGCCGGAATCACCATGCATGTGGATATGATCCGGGGTGAAAACGCTCATCACATCATCGAGGCCGTCTTCAAGGGGTTGGGCAAGGCCCTTGACACTGCCACCACCATTGATCCTCGCCTGACAGGAACAGTCCTATCATCCAAGGGCTCAATTTAAAGGGGGAGAGTAAAATGAAAAAGCTGACAATTCTCATCACCATGTTTCTCATGACGGCCTGCGCTCCACGCCCGATGCCACAGCCACTCCCGACGCCGGAGCCGGAGGTGCGGACAATTACCATACTGCCGGTTTCCATTACCACCAATGACAATCAAGACAAAAAAACGCGTCAAGAACTAACCGCCGGTCAAATGGAACTCACCCGCCTGCTCCATAATTATTTCAAGAACAATGACCAGGTACATTTTCTTTCCCCGGATCAAACTGCGACCTACAATCAGGGCTACGAGACCAAAGAGGAAATCCAGCAACTGGGCCGCCGTCTGCATAGTGATGCCTTAATGATCTGGGAGATCAGCCGCTATCGTGAAAAAGACGGTGGTAATTATTCCGTCGGCCACCCGTCATCGGTGGCATTTTCATACCATCTGGTAAGTACCGCCACTGGAGTCACCCTCTGCGGCGACAAAATAGACCACACCCAGGAGCCCCTCACCGAGAATCTCCTCTCCTTTAAAACCTTTCTGAAACGGGGCGGCAAATGGGTTTCCGCCGCCAGACTCATGAGCGACATCCTGCCCTCTACCTTAGAACAATGCAAATACCTTAAGGCTGATAAAGACGCCGCGGTCGAGCAATAATTTTTTTTCGTGTTCACTCTTCCCCGCTCTATAAACCGCAAAATCGGCCGGGCCATGCATGATTACAGCATGCTGGCCCACGGAGACCGGGTGTTAATCGCCGTCTCCGGCGGGGTTGACAGCCTGGTGCTTACCTGGATTTTAGCCAACTGGCGCCACAAGGCCCCCATCAACTACGAGCTTAGGGCGGTTCACATTGATATGGGCTTTGGCGGCCGGGAAGACTATAAAGCCGTCAGCGCCGAAATGGACAGACTTAATATCCCCCTGCTGGTGGAGCATTCCAACTTCGGGGTTAAAAATCAGGACGACGACGTAACATGTTACCGCTGCGCCCGGCGGCGGCGCGGCCGCCTCTTTGAACTGGCCCGCGAGCATAATTGCCAGAGCCTGGCCCTGGGCCATCATATGGACGACATCATCGAGACCCTGTTCATCAATATGCTCTACAGCGGCAATATAAGTACCATGCGTCCCGGCCAGAAACTGTTCAGCGGCCGGTTAACCCTTATCCGCCCTCTGGCCTATCTAAGTAAGGATGAGGTCTGGATACTGGCCCGGCTGGCCGGAATAACGCCGGTGAAGAACCCCTGCCCAAGAGCCGATCATAACAAACGGGACGAGGTACGCGATCTGCTTAAATCCCTCTACCAGCGCGATCCACTCTACAAGGCTAATATCTTCGCCTCCCTCCACAACGTCAAAACGGATTACCTGCTATGAAACCCATGCGGACAGAATTAGACTGCCTGGTCTGTCTCTACCGCCAGGCCTTAAATACCGCCCGATTAGCGACAAATTCAACTAAATTACAACGCCGGATTCTAAGCGAAACAGCCGCTCTCCTGCCCCGCCTCGCCCCAGGCCTTTCGCCGCCGGAGAATTCCATCAGACTATACCGTCTCATCGCCCGGCTCTCCGGCAATCCAGACCCCTACGCCGAGCTGAAAAAAGCAGGCAATGAACACGCCCTGCGCCTGCGGGACAGGGTTAAAGAATTAATCAGCACCGCCCATGATCCGCTCTATACCGCCATTCTCTTCGCCATTGCCGGTAACATCATTGACCACGGCGCCCCCCGGGACTTTGACCTGGATCAAACCATTGATGAATGTCTGCGCCGGACACCGGCAATCAATGATTACGCCCAACTGAAAGAGGATTTAAAGGGAGCGAAGAATATTCTTTATTTAGGGGATAACTGCGGTGAACTTGTCTTTGACGGCCTTTTGATTGAACTGCTGCCCGGCATGGTTACCCTGGCCCTGAAGGAAAAACCGATTATCAACGACGCCCTACCAGCCGATGCCAAGTTATGCGGCTTAGATAAAATATGCCGGGTAATCTCCAACGGCACGGACTGCCCCGGCACCCCGCTTAATCTCTGCAGCGAGGAATTTAAAGCGGCCATGGCGGAAACTGACCTGATTATCAGCAAGGGACAGGGGAATTTTGAGACCTTGAGCCATCTCAGCGGCGGCCCGCCGCTTTATTTTCTCCTGACCACGAAATGCCCCATTGTCGCCCAACGAGCCGGAGAGGCGGCCGGAACTGCCGCCGGCATAGTCAACAACGGCGACACCCTGCTTATGAGGGCCAGATTCTAAATTTTCGTAAGCCCTCCATGAACACCACCCTGCACACATTCCAACCCTCCGATATACCAAAGTATAATCGAAGTGGTGGAACGTGCACATGGCGATTTGTAAATATTTTACCAGCTGAATGGTTACAGATATGACATGATTAACTCATGCAATCACATCATTAATGAATAAGTCAGAAACTTGAATTATTAATTAACCGCGCCATATCCTTGGCGGCATAGGTCAGGATAATATCCGCCCCGGCCCGATGAATAGAGAGCAGGGTCTCCATCATCACCTTATCCCCGTCTATCCAGCCATTGGCGGCTGCCGCCTTAATCATGGCGTATTCACCGCTGACCTGGTAGGCGGCAATGGGATGGTCGAACTCATCGTGCATCTTGGAGATGATATCGAGGTATGAGAGGGCCGGTTTAACCATGATAATATCGGCCCCCTCTTCCACGTCAAGAGATGCCTCCCGGAAAGCCTCCCGCACATTGGCGGGATCCATCTGATACCCCCGCCGATCTCCGAATTGCGGCGCGCCGTCCGCCGCCTCCCGAAAGGGACCGTAAAATGAAGAGGCGTACTTAACCGCGTATGACATAATTGGTATATTGGTATAATTATTTTCGTCGAGAGTGGCCCGGATCTCCGCCACCCGACCATCCATCATATCTGAAGGAGCCACCATGTCCGCCCCAGCCCTGGCGTGGGAAAGAGCCGTCTTGGCCAGAACCTCAAGGGTGGCATCATTATCCACTTCACCATTAACAATTATGCCGCAGTGGCCATGATCGGTATATTCACAGAGGCAGACATCGGTGACCACCATGAGTTCAGGGGCGGCGTTTTTCAGCTCCCGCACCGCCTGCTGGACGATACCGCCCTTAATATGGGCTCCGGTGCCGGTGGCATCCTTGCTGGCCGGCAGGCCAAAGAGAATAACACTACGCACCCCGGCGGCCAGACAGTCCTTGGCCTCGGCGGCCAGTTTATCCACCGACAGCCGGAAAACACCCGGCATGGAGCTGATCTCTTCCCTGATATTCTTGCCGGTCTGCACAAAGAGGGGGAGAATAAATTGCGAAGGGGAGAGCCTGGTCTCCCGCACCATGGCCCGAAAATTTTCATTTTGTCTTAAGCGGCGGGGCCGGTAATCAGGGAATATCATTATATGCCTCCTGTTTATTATTTTTGTAATTTCATGGTAACTGCTCAGCTGCTGAACAGTAGTCCGGTGATTGTTGTTCCCTTTCAGAATATATCTAAATAGCTATAATTTCATTTGCTTTTCAACAAGTTCATTTATAAATTTCTCCGGATCACGCAACGCGGCACTGGTAATGGCGATTTCATGTTCGTGCCCCTCATGTTCCAGCAGACTCAGGCCGTATTCCATGGCCTTAAGTAATTTAGCGCAGATAATATCCAGGCCTCCAGGGCTTTTAGGCTCCTGGTCTAAGCAATAGTCAACCGCCTCGGTGGTAAACCTGACCCGGCTGCCGCATTGTTTAAATATCTTTTCCTGCCAGTTGGACAAATGCCCCACCAGACCGGCAAAATCCTCACATGCCTCGTTAGGGCTGATGTTCTCGGCAAAGGCGTAGGAGGCTAACAGCGAGATTCGAGCCTTAGTAGGCCCTACCCCGTTATCCCGCAGCCAGCCGCTTTTTTTGGCCCGGAAAAATTTAGCCAGCCGAGCGGTCTGCTTCTTTCGGACCTGTTCAAAATGACGGCGGTGAAATTCACGCCGTTTACTGCTTTTAAGCAGATGCTGGAGTTCTTTCTCCGGGTCAGCCACCATGCGGGCCGTCACCGTAAGGAATTTAATATTGGTGGAGGGCAGCTTTTTCTCAAATGGCAAAAGGGTATTTTCCACTACACTGACCAGGGCCCGAGCCCCGGTTTTCTGCTTAGCCGCCAGACTGGCCAAGGCGGACAGCGCTTCATCCTCAAAGGCCAGTTTAATACCGTAGACCATAAAATCCTGCCGCTTGGCAAGCAGTAACGAGCTGTTGACATTCTTCAAGATCGCGCTGAGATCCGCCACCGTCAGGGGCTCCAGCACCGCAGTAATGGGCAGACGGCCGATGAACTCATTTTCAAAACCGAATTCCACCAGATCTTCAGCCCGCGCCTGGATCAGGGATTCCTGATTGGCCTTGGCGCTGGTCAACCGCCCGGCAAAGCCTATGGTCTTTTTATGCCGCCGCCGATGGACAATCTCCTCCAAACCATCAAAGGCGCCGCTCATGATAAAGAGAATATTCTTGGTGTTAATCAGCTTTTTCTTGCGCTTCCCGGTAAGCCTGAAGTGTTCCATGGCCTCTAACTGAGAGACCATATCGTGAGGCACCTTCAAATCGACCTCTGTCTCCTCCATGGGCTTTAACAGGGCCCGCTGCACCCCGCTGCGAGAGACATCCAGGCCGCTGCGCCCAGGATGATGAGCGATTTTATCAATCTCATCCACATAGATAATCCCGTATTGAGCCCGGCTGATATCATCATCCGCGGCCCGCACCAAATCACGCACCAGATCCTCCACATCACCACCCACATAACCGGTCTCACTGAATTTGGTGGCATCACCCTTGACAAAGGGTACTCCAAGGAGATCAGCTATCAACTTGACCATAAAGGTCTTACCGGCCCCAGTGGGGCCGATAAGAAGAATGTTATTCTTCACCCGGCCGTTGGCTTGACTGGGGAAACGATTTTTCTCCTCAAGAAACCTTATCCGGTTGAAATGAGTACATATTTTAGTGGAGAGTACGGCCTTGGCCCAGTCCTGCTTAATGACATATTCATCAAGATAGGCCACCAATTCCTCAGGCTTTAAATCAAAATTAAAACCTGCCTCGCCGTTTTCCGCCTGCTGCCCGTCGGCCTCTCCATCCAGTTGGGGAAACATCCCGGCTGAAACGATTTTAATCCGATCACCATATTTATGGGACAGATAATCGCCGATTTCTTTTTCCAGGGCCTTTTGATCCGGCAAATTAGTCTGACTTTTATCGCTCATATTCTATTCTTCCTTGCAGCCGCGGGATTTTAAATTCCACGCCCGCCGGCCTGCTTTAATTTTTTATGCAGATTACTTCGTTCCATTCCCAGCTGCTCAGCAGTCCGAGAGATATTACCATCGTTGGCCAGCAGGCGAATCCGTAAAAATTCCTGTTCAAAACGCCTTTTGGCCTCTTTAAAATTCAATCCACTATAAGCATCAGCATCCTGGCCGCAAGCCGCGGCCGTATTTTTTCTGCCGCTCCCGCTAATCCCCAGAAGCTGAGCCGCCATGTCCTCCGTCACTTCCTCCTCGACGGTCATAATCAGCACCCGTTCAATAAAATTGCGGAGTTCACGGACATTACCCGGCCATAAATGCCGGGCCATCATGGTCAGAGCCGGCGCCGTAAAGCGTTTGGCCCCCACCCCCTTGCCGGAAAACTCCCGGACAAAGGCCGCCACCAACTCCGGTAAATCCTCGAGACGCTCACGCAGAGGCGGAACCACCAACGGCACTACGTTCAAACGCCAATAGAGATCCTCCCGGAAATTACCAGCCGCGATCTCAGCCGTCAAATCTTTATTAGTGGCGGCCAGAACCCGAACATCAACGGCAATGGTCTTGGAACCACCCACCCGTTCGAATTTCTGTTCCTGGAGAATGCGTAAAATTTTGGCCTGGGTCTTGAGGCTCATATCGGCAATCTCATCAAGAAAGAGGGTGCTGCCGTCAGCGAGATCAAATTTACCGCGCTTGCTGGTATTGGCTCCGGTAAAAGAGCCCTTTTCATGGCCGAAGAGCTCACTTTCGATGAGTTCTTCGGGGATAGCGGCACAATTAATCTCCGTCATGGGGCGGTCACCGCGGGCCGAAAGACGGTGAATTGACTGCGCCACCAACTCCTTGCCCGTACCATGCTCCCCGGTAATCAGCACCCAGGCATCAGAGGGAGCCACCCTGGAGATACTGTCTTTTAACTGACGGATTAGTTCGGAGCTGCCGGTCAATTCCGATTTTTTATCCGCCTTCTGCCGCAGGATAAGATTGTCCTTTTCCACCTGCGACAGATGCAGGGCGTTTTTAATGGAAAGAACTATCTTATCGTAACTCGGTGGTTTTTCGATAAAGTCATAGGCCCCGGCCCTGGTGGCCTGGACGGCGGTATCAATATTGCCATGCCCGGAGATCATAATTACCGGCAGGTGGGGATAGCCCTCCTTGACCTTGGCCAGGGTCTCAAGACCGTCAAGCCCCGGCATCCAGACATCCATCAGTACCAGATCGACATGCTCGGCACTGATAATCTCCAAAGCCCGCTCCCCGCAGTCGGCAGCGAGAGGGGTATACCCCTCATCAAGCATGATACCGGAGAGAGATTCAACTATGCTGGCCTCATCATCAACAATTAAAATTTTCATTTCTAATCTCTATTAACTTCCCGCAACGATACTTTGGGATGATAAATATCCTACCTCAATTGTATACGACACACAAAGAGGAACGCGCCAAACTGCCTTTCTGATTGACTCGATGATACCTGTTTCCAAGTATCACTGAATCCATCTTTATCAAACCCATGCTTATGGCATACAAACTTGCAATAAAATTGCATAAAACCTTTCAAGGCTTGCAGTAAATCACAATACCGCTTCTAGATAAAACCCTTCAACTAAAGCCCTAAATGACGACTCAAATAAAATTTAATATTTTGCACCTTGAATATCATATTTGTTTTTGTGCCCTTCAGTGCAATTAAACTCTACTCGTCGATTTTCAACAATATCAAATCTATACGAATTCCTCGGATTATCCGCACCAGTCTTTTCTATACATTCGTAACACGGCAACCAAATTTTCATTTGCACCTCAAATACTACTAACTCGTATGGGGCACCTAACGCCCAAGTTAACCCGCCCGCCAATGAGCAAGCAATCAACTTGGAGCGAAGCTAAGGTTTTGGGTTAATATAGAAAAATCGATCGTGCTCGCGGGTCGGCGTTGAACGCATTGTTATAGAATTTTATCATGTATATAATTGCTTGAAGTTACGGCGTTTATGGCTGTTTTTCTCCCAGTCTTCCTGATACATATTTGTGAAGAACACTTGTGATTAATGTTTGATATGGAATGCCTTCTTCCAGTGCCCTAAGTTGCATTGCGTGAATGTCTTTGCTCGACATTCTAATATTTATCCGGCTATCTTTTTTGAAAGTGCCTTTAGCGATTTGTTGATATCTCGAAATTTCACTTTTCTTGTTTTTCACAGATTGCCATTCATCTCTTTCGTATGACTCAAGAAATGCTTTTTCTTCTTTTGTGAAATCAACCATTTGTCTCACCTTGTTTTAGATATTTTTTGGTGGCTTTTCTACTAGGGATAATTGTTTTTAAAAATATCTCATCTTCGTTCTCTACAAAAGGGACTTGCCAAACATAATCATGCATTTTGATAATGAATATTTTTTGATTTTTGTATTTTTCTTTGTTTTTATGCTCAATTATATCAAGTAGTAATCCATGCTCGATAGACCAGACAACCTCTTCAAATGAGATTCGTCTCTCTTTTTTTAACAATTCGTTTTTTTCATTATTCCAATTAAAATACATGAATAAATTGTAAACACTACGTGTGCCTTTTGTCAACCGTTTTGGACTGAAGGATTATTATTGCTCATATTTACTAAAATCAACATTTTGGCTTCTTTCACACGCCAACCAATTTCTTTTTTTGCCGATATGTGAAGGTCAAATTTTTGGCCAGTTGCCCGAATATCAAATTTGATCTGATTATCCCTGAAAAATGTAAAAGGTACTTTTAAAAAATGAAATTGCCCCGGTTCATTTTCATATTGCAATAAAATGTTTAAATTACCTTCAGACCTCCTGTTATGTTGAGCTCAACATAACAGGAGGTCTGAAGGTATTATACAGTTTCCTGATAGCCACTTTACCATAAAAAAGCTGACAATCAAAATCATGTTATGTTAACGTTATTTTCAGCTGGATATCACCCATTATTAGCAAATAGGCCGAAAGCCGGCAATGGCCGCATGATTAAAATTCCGACCGTTATTCACAAAAAGTATACCGCCTTTATTGAGCAAAAATGAAGAGCCTAGGCCGGGCTTGCGTTATTGTGTTGTACGTTGCATACCCACCACGTTATGTAGCTGTTTTGCAACGTACAACGCAATAGCGCAAGCCTGACCCCATCTTCTGACCCCAAGAAGCTCTTTGATTTCATTTAAGGAAAAGCCCAATACCTTGGCCTTTTTAATAAACTTCAAACGGGCAACCTCCGCCTCGGAATAGAGGCGGTAATTCGATGCCGTTCGCTCCGGCTCGGCAATAAGGCCGCGTCTCTCGTAGAATCGCACCATGTCGATACTCACGCCCGCCTGACTCGCCAGTTTACCAATGGTCAGATTTGTCATGGTCTCATCCTCATTACATATTGCTGTTACTCTTAGTATAAACTAAGAGACCATAGTCCTTGGTCAATGGTTTGTTTTTTATTTTTTGTTTTTAATAAAAATTCCTCCCGCCGCAGTAAATAAAACACCCGCGGTCAGTAGATAGGGCAGATGAATATTGTAGACGAATATCATACTGCCGATTAACGGCCCCAAAGTCTGGCCTATACTGTTGGCACCGGCCAACATCCCCAGCCCCTTACCAAGTCTGTCCCCGGCCCGGCGGGCAATTAGAACCGCGATACTCGGTGTAATAATGGCCATACCAGAGGCCAGAATGCCAACGGAGAGTAGAATCGTCCCCATTGTTCCCGTAACCATGAGCATGAGCAGCCCCAGTCCCATAAAGATAAAGCCAAAGGGCAGCACCCGCCCCACCCCCAGTCTCTCGATAAAACCGGCTACCACCGTCCCCTGGGCGGCGGCCATAACAAAGCCGCAGGTCATAAAGACAAAGCCCAGTTGTGCCGCGGTAAAGACCATGGTTCTCTGGGCGTGCAATACGAAGGTGGCCTCAAAGAGCGACAGGCCGAACTGACTGAGCAGCGACAGCAGCAAAAAGGCGGCTATAGTCGGCATTATGGATGTGTTATGCCCTGTGCCGGGTTGCTGCGCGGCCAATTTTTCAGCAGAGGGTATTCTGGCTCCACGGCTTGATTCCGGCAGACGGATTGCCGCTATTATCAAGGCGGCCGCCGCCAATAGTGAGGCTATGAAGAATGGGCCGGAAAACCTGTTAATATCAAGCCCCCAAAACCGTACCGGGTGTCCATCCAACAAATAGATAAATACGGAGCCCAAAACGGGGCCAGAGACAACTCCAAGCCCAACCGCCGTACCGTGCCAGGCCAACCCCTGAGCTTGATGTTTAACGGGGATCACATCAACAATATAGGCGGCGGCAATGGGCAGCACCGCCGCCGCGAAGATGCCGTTAAGCATACGGGCGGCGTAGAGGGTAGTTATGTTGTGGCTGACCCCGGCCAGAGCCATGGAAACCACATACCCGGCCAGCCCCATGATGAGCAGCGGTTTACGGCGGCCGGTTTTATCGGACAGCATCCCCCATAGAGGCGCAAAGAGCAATTGCATAAAGGCAAATATGGCAGTAACCGCGCCCACGTGCAGCGATAGCTGACTCACCCCCACCCCCTGCGCCCGTGCCAGTTCTTTCATAAAGAATGGGAGTACGGGCAGAGAAATACCGTAGCCAATCATCACGATATAGAGGCAGATATATAAAATAATCGGCATTGTTAAGTTAGTATAGCTTCGAGTTGCTGGTTCCATTTCAGCATTAAAAGAGTGACAGAATGCCTGAGCATATCCTTGCTCTTGCTATAGCATTTTGATTTTCGGCGTAGCCTTG
>DRPV01000028.1 GCA_011330685.1 Desulfobacterales bacterium | reverse complement strand
TCCTAATCATATCCCGTATACAGCTTTTTTAAATTAGGCATGACGTCTCCTCAAGTTATTTAATCCCGATGCAATACGAATTAAATAAAAAATATAGCGGCTGTGGTCAGTTGCTGGATGTTTTGACCAGACTATATGCACAATAGATGCCAAGCGGGTAAAAATATTGGGCGTTGTTGATTTTATTGATTATATGTACGATAATTCAAGCGATTAAGCATGAAAAAAATAGAAAATAGATAGAAAAAAGATAAGCGGCCGGCAACTAAATGAGTAACTATTTGGAATAACAGCTTTTTAGCATGATTCGCTGTTGCCTGGCGGTAGAATATGGCCGCAGTAGAGTGTGATTCGGGGTGGGGAAATTGAAACAGGAATAATTGCTGTTTCAAAAAGAAACAAAGGTGTCTGTTGGTGGGGATGTTGAGTAATGCAGGGGCGTAGCGGATTTTTGGTCTATCCTGGTGTTTCAAAATGAATTATTCGTCCGGTATTCGCAGTTTATATTTCTTTATGCGCCGCCATAGTGTGGTTCGGGGCAGTTTCAAGATACTGCTGGCCAGATTTTTATTATACGAGGTTTGCTTTAAGACGGTGGAAATATGTTGTTTTTCCATCTCATCCAAGGACATCAGGGGGGGAGTATCCGTCAAACTGGTCGTATTCGTCTTGCGCAGCCGGGCGGGCAGATCACGAATCAGGATCTCACTGCTGTCCGCCAGAGCCACGGCGCGCTGAATTATATTCTCTAATTCCCGGACGTTACCAGGAAAATCGTAATTATAAAGCAGCTCTTGGGCCTGAGGGGAAAAGCCTTTTATTTTTTTATTAAAGGCCAGATTGAATTTGTCAATAAAGTGGGCGCTCAAGAGCGGGATATCTTCCCGCCTTTCAGTAAGACTCGGCAGACGCATACCCACGACATTAAGCCGGTAGAAAAGATCTTCCCGGAAGGAGCCCTGCTCAATGGCTGTTCGCAGGTCAATATTAGTGGCGGCGATTATTCTGATATCGAGATCAATGGGGCTGGTGCCGCCCACTCTTAAAATCTGGCGTTCCTGCAGGACGTGAAGGAGCTTGACCTGCATGGATAGAGGCATTTCGCCTATTTCATCGAGCAGGACAGTGCCGCCCGCCGCTGTCTCGAACAGACCAACCTTGGTGGATACAGCCCCTGTGAAAGCCCCTTTCTCATGGCCAAACAACTCATTGCAGATTAATTCTTCGGCAAAGCCGCCACAGTTGAAATATATAAAAGGTTTATCTTTTCGCGGGCTTAAGGAGTGGATGGCCCTGGCCACCATCTGCTTGCCGGTGCCGGTTTTGGCCTGCAGCAGGACATTGCAGTTGACTTTTGCCACCTTTTTTATCATGGCGAAAATATCCTGCATGACCTCGCTGGCCCCTACAAAACCGGAGAGGGTATCAGTGCCGCCCATGGCCAGTTTCAAGCGCCGGTTTTCAGCGCGGAGCGTAATCTTTTCACGGGCGTGCTGGGCTACCAAGCGGATGTCGTGGCGTTTACACGGCTTGGTAATATAGTGGAAGGCCCCCTTCTCGGTGGCGTCTAAGGCGGTCTCTATCGAGGCGTGGCCGGTTATGATAACGGCCTCGGTGTCCTCATTCAGTTGTTTTACGAGATTAAGAATGGTTAAGCCATCTATATCCGGCAGCTGTAAGTCTATAAAAACAATCTGAAAGGGCTCCTGCTTCATGCGGATTAAAAAGGGTTGACCGGCCGTGAAGAGTTCGACGGCAAATCCCTCCTGTTCAAGAACCCTTTTGACGAGTTGTCCGGCAGTTTTTTCGTCATCAATAACAGCAACCCGCATGTTCATTTTATTGGTTTCCCCTGGTCTGCGGCGGCGAGGGGTAAATAAACGGAAAAGGTAGTGCCGACGTTTATTTTACTCTTAACCTTAATATAGCCGCCGTGTTTTTTAATGATACCATAAACAATAGACAGGCCCAGGCCTGTACCCTTGCCAACCTCCTTGGTGGTATAGAAGGGGGCAAAAATATGCTCTATATGTTCCGGCGCGATGCCGCTGCCGGTATCGCCGACATTGACCCGGATATAGCCTTTCGGCTCTTCTTCGGCCTTTAAATGGATCAGCCCGCCATCCGGCATTACCTGGATGGAGTTTAGAAAGAGATTTAGAAAAACCTGTTGCAGCTGCTGAAGATCGCCGCTGATTGCCGGCAGGTCGGCCGGGATATAATTTTCAACCCAGATGGAATTGATTTTCAGTTGATTGGCAATAAGATCAATGGTGGGATTAATAACCTCTCTGATATTAAGCGTGGCCGTTTCAGGGGCCTTATCTCTGGAAAAGTCCAGCAGGTTTTTGACAATCTTGCCGGCTCGTTCCGTTTGAATCATAATATCGGTGAGAATCTCCTTAGATTCCTCGAGGCTAAGGGTATGATATTCCTCCAGCAGGGTGTCGGCAGAGAGAGAAATATTGTTAAGGGGGTTATTTAATTCGTGGGCTACGCCGGAGGAAAAGGTGCCGATTGCCGCCAGCTTACGGGAGCGGATTAACTGGTTTTGTTTGGCGTTCAATTCTTCGGCCATTTTGTTAAAGGCCAGAAGCAGCTCGGATACCTCATCGTTTTCGCCTTTGGAGTCGGGAATCGGGGTGAAATTGTCATTTGCCAGGTCATGGATGGCCTTTTGCAAAAAAGACATGCGTTGCAGGATGTTTTTAACCCGCATCATAAAAAGCGGCAGAATAACGAGGAAGAAGAGGCCGGTAACTATTATATAGCTATAAAAAATTAATTTTAATTCATGTCTGATTCGGGGGTGTTGTAAGGAGAGCAGCTGATCGGTGAAATTTGCCAGAATTTTACCGAGCCGCCTGACCTGCCCCGGATTTACCGGTGTTGTCGGGGATGAATGCTGAAATATAGCCTTATATGACTGTAAGGCCTCGATAAAGTGCTGTAAACCTGCCTGGCCGGCAATTTGAGATATACTTGCGCCTGACTCATTAACATTCCCCTCCACCTTCTTAAGGTAGAGGATGATTTTTGTCAGATTACCGTCCCCGGCATGGAGCAGGAAATTTTTTTCATAACGCCGCATCTCCAGGACATTATCAAAGAGGGCGTGGACATTTTCCAGATTGGTCATTTTCTTCTCAAAGGACAACATCTGCCATGAATAGGCGATAATCATCAGGGCGATAATCGCAAAGCTTAAGCAGTACAGGCGGATCAGGCGATATCTTATGGTATGTCTGGATTTAGGCATGAATTATAGAATGTTTTTTTAGCAGGAACTCTAAGACCGCGCGAAAATTCTCAAATATGATAATGCTTGGGTGCAGCTGACAAGTTACCATAAATATAAACCTAAAGGGTGTTGAAAGGCAAGTGCGGGCGGGAGGGGATTGGATATTCTTCAGAGATTTAGTTTCAACAGGTTATGGCGGTCAAGAAACTTGAGTTGTTGAGTATTGGGCTATTGGGCCGCAATTGTCACTTGGCAATGATAAGGGCAAGGAGAACTCCGGCAGGCAGGCGGTATTGTTGATTAAATAGATTTGTGCGGCGGGAGATCCACCGGGCAGCCGTTAGAATTGGATGAGACGGGTACGCACAACATCGGGGTTGTTTTCTATTGTCCGCGTAACCTCAGGGCCGGGGAGGTCTTCCAGGTCAATGATGTTATAACCTATACGGCCGTTACTCTGGTTATTATAGCTGGCGATATTGATACCGGAGTTACCAATAATCTGTGAGGCAAAACCAATCATTCCGGGAATATCGTTGTTAATCATAATCAGCCGGCAGGCTATATTGTGACGGATGATGGCCTCGGCGGCCGGGAAATTGACACTGTGACTGATGGTGCCGTAGTCCAGATAGTTTTTGAGGGAACTAACCGCCATTTTAGCGCATTGTTCTTCTGATTCACCTGTACTGGCCCCTAAGTGAGGGGTAGTGATAACCCGGTGGTGACGAAGTAAAGACCGGCTCGGAAAATCGTTGATATAGATACTGAGCTGACCACTGTCCAGGGCGGCAAGCACTGCCTCTTCGTCCACCACCGGGCCGCGGGCGTAATTTAACAGAGCGGCGCCCGGCTTCAGACGCTTGATGAAATCGGAGTTTATCAAGCCGCGGGTTTTGTCGTTCAGAGGAAGATGAAGACTGATGATGTCAGCATTTTCCTGTAATTCAGTCAGGGAGCGGGCCAGGAGAACCTTTGGAGAGAGGAGGTGAATATTTTTCAGTGCCGGATTGGGATCAAAGCCGATAACCCGCATGCGGCGAAAGGCCCCGCCATTAGCCACTTTGATGCCGATCTGGCCCAGACCTAAGACTCCCAGGGTCTTGCCGGCCAATTCAAAACCCTTAAAATTTGATTTTTCGGCTTCGGTACGGGTCTTGATCTTCTCATTATTCAAGGCGCTCAACTGGCGGCAGAAATCATGGGCCTGGTGGAGGTTGCGAGCCCAGACCCCAAGCATCATAAAGACCAGTTCCGCCACGGCATTGGCGTTAGCTCCGGGGGTATTAAAGACGCAGACCCCGGCCTGGGTGGCCTCGGTAACTGTAATATTATTTACCCCGGCTCCGGCTCGGGCCACGGCCAGAAGATCGGGATATTGAGTGGTATTTACTGAAGAACTGCGGACGATAATTGCCTGCGGATGATCAATCTCCGGCCCTGTCTCATAATCTGCGCCCAACAGGGCCAGACCTTCGGCGGCGATGTTGTTTAAGGTCTTTATCCGCATTGTTGATTTTACAGGCAGTGAACCTGCGAGCGGCCGGCGGCTTTGGCCTGGTACAGAGCCTCATCGGCCCGTTGCAGCCATTTCTCCTGGGTTTGGCCGGGCTCTAATTCGGCCAGGCCGATACTTATTCCTAATTTACTGCTGCCGAGAGCGGGCAATTCAAATTGATCAATGGCCCGGCACAGTCGATTGGCCAGGGTTTGGGCATCGGTTAACTCGGTCTCCGGCAGGATGATGACAAACTCATCACCGCCGACGCGGGCCAGTATATCGCAGCTCCTCACCATACTTTCCATAATCCTGGCCATTTTTTGTAAGACCATGTCTCCCACGGCATGGCCATGGGTGTCGTTTATCTCCTTGAATTTGTCCAGATCAAGACAGGCCAGGGTAACGGGATGACCATGCCGGTGGGACTGAGCCATGATGGAGGTAATCCGCTCTTCAAAGACCCGGCGGTTAAGCAGACCGGTTAAGGTGTCGTGACTGGCCTGCTCGTAGAGGTCTTCGTACTCCAGGGCTCGCTGCAGGGGCTCGCTTAAAATTTCCAGCCCCTTGTTTAGTAAGCCCTCTTCATACTGGCTGATTTTTTTGTCCTTCTTTAGTACCAACATAATGCCGCTGGCCTTGAATTTATCGAGGTTCCAGCGGTGGAGATGAAAATTGCCATGCAGGCCGCAATAAGAATCCGCTACATCGGTCTGCAGCTTAAGGGATTTCTGGGCGATTTCTATGATCTGGCGGCGGTCGGGCCCGTGGCAGGAACAGAGCATGTGTACCCGGTTACGCTCCTGATTTTCATATGCCATCAGTTCATGATCCACCAGGGGAGTCAACCAGACGGAAAAGGCCTCCAGCATGGTTGGCAGATCAACGGCCCCTGATAGTCTGGCGTGGAGGTCGTTTACCAGACCTAACCATTCAGACTGCCGTCGATAATGCTCCAGTTCAACAACCAGGCTGTTTAGATTTATTTCTGGACTCGGATTATCGTAAGTCATTGTAGCAAGCATCACCGTTCATCTCCTTGTAAAGCCCAAACCCGTCCAGTATTTGCGGCGCGGAATCGTGGCAAAATCTATTTTTTACGAGGCCGTTAATAATAATATCGGCATCTTTGCTTTATTACTTGATGCTATTATCGTGCCAAAGATAAAAAACGATGGGAGACGGCGGGCAAAGGCGGTGAGGCCTGAAAAACAAGGGGGAAATACAAGATTGGTTTTGGAACGGGGAAAATCAGTTAGGCAGAAATTGCCCGGTTGATGAGATAACAGGAGGAAAAAAGTTACTCTTTGTCAAGAAAATGACGACCAGTTTAATAACGGAGACCAACACGCTCCTTAACAAGATCCAAGGTGGCGGCGGCCTGTTCTCTGGCCTTTGCGGCCCCTTGACGCAGTATCTCTTTGACCTGGCCCGGATCAGCGCTCAGTTCTGCCCGGCGAGCCCGTGGTTCACGAAAAAACTCCCAGAGGATATCTACCAGTTCCAGCTTAATGTAGCCGTAAGCGGCTCCGCCGTTGAGGTAGAGAGACCTGACCTCAGACAAACGTTCTGCCGGGGCAAAGAGCTTGAATATATTATAGAGATTGCACTTATCGGGATCCTTGGGCTCTTCCACCGGGGTGGAGTCGGTCTTTATGGCCATTACCGATTTTTTCAAGGACTTGGCGTCCTGAAAGATGTTGATGGTGTTGCCATAGGACTTAGACATCTTTTGACCGTCGATGCCGGGTACAGTGGCGAGATCATCGCTGATAACCGCCTCCGGCAGTACAAAGGTCTCACCAAAGGCGTTATTGAACTTTATGGCAATGTCGCGGGCTACCTCAAGATGCTGTTTCTGATCCTTGCCCACCGGTACCTTATCGGCCTGGTAGATGAGGATGTCGGCCGCCATGAGAACCGGATAGGCAAAGAGGCCGTGACTGGCGGCAATTCCTTTAGCGACTTTATCTTTATAAGAGTGACAGCGCTCCAGCAGCCCCATGGGGGTTATGGTGGATAATATCCAGCTCAGCTCCGTAACCTCCGGCACGTCAGCCTGAACCCAGAATATACAGCGCTCAGGATCGAGACCCAGAGCCATGAAGTCCATGGCGGCGTTCATAGTCTGCCGTTGCAGCTGTTCGCGATCATGAACCGTGGTCAGGGCATGGAGGTTAACGATAAAGGCGTAGAGCTCACCTTTATCCATATGGTTAATCATGGGCAGCATCATACCAAAGTAATTACCGATATGAAGCTGCCCAGAGGGCTGGATGCCGGATAATATTTTCATTGATTAACGTTTATTTTACCTCTTCAAAGTCGGCGTCAACCACATCGTCATCGTCTTTTTTACCGGCTCCGGCGTCAGGCCCAGGCCCGGCTCCAGCTTCGGGCCCGGCGCCCGGCTGATCCTTGGTGGCCTGTGAGTACATAATCTCGGCCAGTTTATGAGAGGCCTGGGTCAGGGCCTCAGTATCGTTCTTGATGGCCTCTGTGTCGTCGCCTTCCATGGTTTTCTTGAGCTTGGCACTGGCATCCTCCACCTTTTTCTTGGTATCGGCATCTACCTTATCGCCAACCTCTTTCAGGCTCTTCTCGGTGGCATAGATGATGGAGTCGGCCTGGTTCTTGGCCTCAATGAGTTCTTTACGTTTTTTATCCTCATCGGCATGGGCGTCGGCATCACGCTTCATCTTTTCAATTTCATCCTCAGAGAGACCACTGGAGGCGGTAATCCGGATGGATTGCTCCTTGCCGGTTCCCATATCCTTGGCTGAAACATGCAGGATTCCGTTGGCGTCAAGATCAAAGGTTACTTCAATCTGCGGCACCCCCCTCGGGGCGGGCGGCAGGTCGGTGAGCTCAAAACGGCCAATGGTCTTGTTGTCGGCTGCCATTTCCCTCTCGCCCTGCAGGACATGGATGGAGACGGCCGGCTGGCTGTCGGCGGCGGTGGAGAATATCTGGCTTTTCTTGGTGGGGATGGTGGTGTTTTTCTCGATCAGTTTGGTGGTAACGCCGCCCAGGGTCTCAATGCCGAGGGAGAGGGGAGTTACATCAAGAAGCAGAACATCCTTGACATCACCTTTCAACACACCGCCCTGAATAGCGGCGCCAATGGCTACAACCTCATCGGGATTAACCCCCTTATGGGGCTCCTTGCCAAAAATCTCCTGTACCTTTTTCTGCACCAGGGGCATCCTGCTCATACCGCCCACCAAGATTACCTCATCAATATCAGAGGCCTTAAGATTGGCATCTTTTAAGGCGGTCTGGCAGGGGGTCAGGGTACGGTCAACAAGATCGCCGACCAGATCCTCAAGTTTGGCGCGGCTTAACTTGATGTTTAAATGCTTCGGGCCGCTGGCGTCAGCGGTGATAAAGGGCAGATTGATATCCGTCTCCATGGTAGTGGATAATTCCTTCTTGGCCTTTTCCGCCTCCTCCTTTAAACGCTGGAGAGCCATGTTATCCTGACGCAGATCAATACCGTTTTCCCGTTTGAATTCATCGGCCAGCCAGTTAACAATCCGCAGGTCAAAATCCTCGCCGCCGAGGAAGGTATCACCATTGGTTGACTTAACCTCGAAGACCCCGTCGCCAATCTCCAGAATGGAGATATCAAAGGTGCCGCCGCCGAGATCAAATACGGCAATTTTTTCCTCGTTCTTTTTGTCCAGGCCATAGGCCAAGGCCGCGGCGGTGGGCTCGTTAATAATTCTCTGCACCTCAAGACCGGCAATCTTGCCGGCATCCTTGGTGGCCTGGCGCTGGCTGTCGTTAAAATAGGCCGGTACGGTGATAACGGCATCGGTAACCGGCTCTCCGAGGTACTCTTCAGCGGTTTGTTTCATCTTGGTGAGGATCATCGCCGAGATCTCAGCCGGGCCGTAAGTTTTGCCGTCAATTTCAACCATGGGACGGTTGTCTTTGCTTTTGACGATCTTAAAAGGGCTGACCTCCAGGCTCTTGGTAACCTCGGGGTCGGTAAATTTGCGGCCGATAAGACGCTTAATGGCAAACAGGGTCTTGGTGGGGTTGGTTACCGCCTGGCGTTTGGCCACCTGGCCGGTTAAACGCTCGCCGTTATCGCTGAAAGCAACGATGGAGGGGGTGGTTCTGTTGCCCTCGGCGTTGGTGATAACCTGCGGGTCGCCGCCTTCCATAATGGCTACGCAGGAGTTGGTGGTTCCTAAATCAATACCTATAATTTTTCCCATGATAATTCTCCTTATTCTGATTTCCGTAAGCTGATATTCTATCAGCCTGGAACTTTATTTATATATATGGTGGTAACTATTCAGTAGGGGCAACAAATTCCCCTAAACCTGTAACCGTAACTATTCAGCGCCCTTGGAGACCACAACCTTGGCGGCTCGCAGCAGACGATCCTTGTAACGGTAACCTTTTTCAAACTCCCGAATGACATGCTGGGCCGGAACCTCGGAGCTGGCCTCCATGACCATGGCCTCGTGAATATTGGGGTCAAAGGGCTGACCGGCGCTTATAATGGGCTCAACGCCGAATTTGTTCAGCATGGTTGTCAGGCCCTTCAGGGTTAATTCCACCCCTTCAATCATGGTGGCGGGATTTTTGGAATCATGATGTTCCAGAGCCCGTTCCAGATTGTCGATGGTGGGTAATAATTGTTTAAGAATATCCTCGGCGGCATATTTCAGGGCGTTGTCGTACTCTTTGGCCTGCCGTCTCTTATAATTCTCAAATTCGGCGGCGAGACGTAGAAGTTTGTCGCGGCATTCTTTATTCTCGTCCTTGAGAATGGTCAGCTGATTTAAATCATGATCTATATCTGCCGTTTCATCGGCTCCATCCTCGGTCAGCACCGGGTTATTATCCGTCTCAGACGCTTCAACCGTCTTGGCTGCTTCATCCAGCATCTCGTCAGGGCTGTTGTTCAACTGTGTATTTTCTTCCTGCCTAATCACCAATTTCTCCTTGTTCCTGATTAATCTCGAGGAAAATTCCATGGCAAGAAAAATAAATATGCCTGAAAATCCTTGTTAATTAAAACAGTTCCGGGTTTTATGTGTGCTCTTACCGCCGATTGAAAGCAACAATAAGTATGCTGTTTGTCCTTGTCAAGTAAGTGAATTGTAAAATTGATTTTGGCAAAAATGTTTAATTAAGGTATTAAATACCGTATAAAAGAAGGTAAGGTTTGATTGTCAGAGGGAGATTAATATGAAAAAGCTGGTTTTTATATTGCTTATATTGTGTCTCGGGACTGCCGGCGGGGTTAAAGCCCGGATGCGTAGTGTTTATAAGCTAAGGGCCGGGGTGCCGCCTTACGAAATTATCAAAAAGATGCTGGTCGGAAACAACCAGGCCTTAAAGCATGGGATTAAACTCTATGAGCCTGGAGCCCGCCCTGATATAACCTGGCTCACTGACCCCGATGCCCGTATTGTTCCCAGTCTGATTAGTTCTGGTGAGGGCGGCATATATACGATACGGAATTTCGGCAGCCAGTTAGAGCTTTCCGCCGGGGCGGTTGATTATGGTGTGCGGCATCTTTTAACTCCGGTTCTCTTAATTACCGTGGATTCCGGTAATGAGGCCGTGCGGCTCTTTATGGAGGGGTACGGTGATTTACCCGGTGCCCTGCGTCGTGACCTCGATCATCTCCATCTGGCTCTTTCTCATGTTTATGACAAAAATGACAAAAAGAATAAAAAGATGTCCTTCAAAGAGCGTCTGCGGAAAAATGTCGAGGCCAATATCGATTATCAAACCGACCTTGCCGTGGTTCGCTATCATGACCGGGTACGTAGCGGCCGTCTCGTGGTGCTGGGTACGGTATTGGATTTTGATAATATTTATAAGCACGGCTCCGGGCGTCTGATAATTATCAATATTAACGGTGAGCGCTCTCCGGCTAAACTGCGGAAGATGCCCATGTTAAGTACCATTGGCCGGGAATTCGCTAATCTTTGCGTGGGGCGTTGAACTTGCGGAATGACGCTGTGGGGCATGAGATGTGGTTGACCATCATTGTACCGGTCTACAACGAGGAGGAGAGCCTGGGGCGATTCCGGGAGGAGATGGATGCCTTTTTAAACAGCAGCCGGGCCGGGATCAGTGTCCTCTTTGTTAATGACGGTTCCGTGGACGGCAGTCAGGCCCTCATCGAGGATGTTTGCCGGGCGGACAGGCGTTACGGGTTTATCCGCCTGGCCCAAAATCGTGGTTTAAGCACGGCGGTGAAGGCTGGTATTGACAATTGCCGTTCCACTCTTATTGGTTATATAGATTCTGATCTTCAAACCAGTCCGGCCGATTTCACCACTTTTTTTAAATTTTTCCCTGACTACGATATGGTAAACGGTATTCGGGCCAAGAGGCGGGATACCCTAATTAAGAGGATGTCTTCCAAATTCGCCAACCACTTCCGGCGCCTGATGATTAACGACCACATAGCTGACACCTGCTGTCCATTAAAAATCATGAAGGCTGATTACGCCCGTCGAATTCCCTTTTTCAAGGGAACCCACCGTTTTCTGCCTGCCCTGATCCAACTCCAGGGGGGGCGGGTCAAGCAGGTTGCGGTGGCTCATTTCCCCCGTTACGCCGGCACGGCCAAATATAATCTCTGGAATCGTCTGCTGGGCCCCTTCTTTGACACCCTGGCTTTTATCTGGATGCGGAAACGCTATATTAATTATAAGGTCGCCAGCCGTTCTGAACGGATGAGCGGCGATTAAAAGCCAGGCCGTTCTTATTAATCTTGTCCATACATCTGAACTGTTAACGAATGAATCAATATTTTGTTTATGGCGTCGGCTTTCTGGCCCAGCTCCTTTTTTCGGCCCGGCTTTTGGTGCAATGGCTCTTTTCCGAGCGGGCTGGACGGGTAATGTCGCCGCTTCTCTTCTGGCAATTGAGCATTGTGGCCTCCTTTATCCTCATGGTCTACGGCATTCTGC
>DRPV01000027.1 GCA_011330685.1 Desulfobacterales bacterium | reverse complement strand
ACGAAATACCGTTTTCCTGTCCATAAAGGCCGCATATTAATTTCATAGATGGAAAAGACACTGGCGCATCATTTCCCTATAATCTGTATTTCTATATTTGGGGAAAAGTTCCCGACAATTAAGAACACCGCGCCAGGCGGTTATTATTCTCCCGAAGGTCCGCCCTTCGGCCCGAAGAGCATGGGCTCCTCTTCATTTTGCGGCTTTGACTGTTTGGCCGCCGAGGGGGGCTGCTGACCGGTTTTGGACTTTTTTCTGGAAGTAAACGACTGGGGGCGTGATACCGCTTTCGGCTGGGAAATATCCACAAATTCCTGGGTGATGGCATCATTTCTGATCATAAGCCGGGTCGGGATTCTGATCTGATCACCTTTAAAGATGCGGTTCGGATTAATTTGCGGATTGAATTCGGCTAATATTTTCCAGTTGCTCAAGTCTCCGGTATACCATTTGGCGATTATGGACAGGCTCTCTCCCGGTAATTTAACGGTATGGAGATAATACGCGGGTGAGGTGGTATTTTCTGCTTTTTCGTTGGTCGTTTTGGGAGAAGGCACACAGCTCGCGCAGATAAAAAACAACGCTAATCCCAAGACAAACGAATAGTTAAGCCGCTGTAAAATCGTTTTCACTGATTTTCTCCTGAAACTTATTATATTTCCCATAAATTTTTACCAGTCCCGTGTTACGCTAAAATCGTAAGCGATCAATTAACCACACCCAACTTTATATAACCCCTAACTGTAAGCGTTTCAGGGGCGCCTGGGAGGCTGCATTTCTTTAAGATATTTCCGCACCAATTTATTTTTGGGATTGATTTTAGCCGCTCGTTTAAGATTCGCTACGCACTTTTTTCTCTTGCCGAGCTTGTTTTGTACCAGAGCAAGATTATAAAGTGCCTCGTCGAGATACTTCGGCGCCAGTTTAACAACCTGAGCATACATCCCCTCGGCCCTGGCGTAATCTTTTGTTACCGCGTATATGAACCCAAGATCAAATAAGGCGTCTGAGGATTTGGGATCCAGATTGATGACTTTCTTAAAGCTCACTATAGCCTGGGGATAATTCTTCTGTTTCATGAACAGCATTCCAAGCTGGAAATAAGCCTTGGTACTGTTTGGGTCAATACCTGCAGCCCGGTTTAATAGAACAATAGCCGCCTTAATACTTTTTTTGCCGGCTTCGCCCACTAAGGCCTTTGAGAATGGAGAGGCAATATTGTCCTGCAGAGATGGATTGCGCCGCAGTATCTTTTCAAAAAGAGACGCGGCATCGGCATACCGTTTGGCCTTTAAAGCAGCCATGGCCTTCTTATACATCTCTCCACCCGGCAGCTTTTTGGCCGCCACAATTGTTTTAGCCTGAGTTACAGGTTGTTTTTTAACAATTGCCCCCTCGACCGGGGGATGTGACTCTTTGCCCCGGTTCATAACAGCAATAATACCAATCAAGACAAATAAACCAGCCATTACCGTAACGACAATAGTCTTTTTAGTCTTCGCGGCCTTGGTGGCGGCCGTGTAATTCCCCTCGGTTTTCGGCTCATCAGAGTCAGCCAACGGGGCTGGAGGAGATTCTTCCGGGGGGGATGATATTTCCGGGGCAGAGATATCAGCGGCGGCTGCCGGGGCGGACTCTTTCTGCTGCTCGCCAAGACCCAGACTGGAAATTTTCCGCATATGCTCTTCTTCAGCCTTTATTTCCGTGCTGAAAAGGGTTCTCAGATATTTAGCCAGCCCCTGCACAGTTGGCCGCATACCGTTTTCATACAGGCACTCTTCTATATCCGTCAGCATATCGTTACAGCTCTGATATCTCCGCTCAGGGTCTTTTTCAAGCGCTTTATAAATAATCCTTAGCAGCTTGTCGGGCAGACCTTTTTGCGCCTCCTCCGGCTTGGTAAATTCGACATTTCTGACGTTAGAGAGGATATGCAGGGTATCTCCAGAGCACATCCTGTTACCAGTTACCAGTTCATAGAGAATAATACCGCATGAAAAGATATCGGAGCGGTTGTCGATTTTCTTACCGGCCGCCTGCTCCGGGGACATATAAGCCACCTTCCCCTTGATCATCCCCATCTGGGTCATGGTGTTCTGACTGGCGGCCTTGGCAATACCGAAGTCGACAATTTTGACATCGCCTTCAAAGGTTATCAGGATATTCTGCGGACTAATATCCCGGTGAATGATATTAAGGGGTTTACCCTGAAAGTCTTTAAGGTTATGGGCATAATCGAGGCCGGCACAGATACGGGAGACAATAAAGAGAGCGTATTCTAATTCAATCGGCTGATTTTTTTCCTTGGCTCTATTGGTGATGATCCGGCAGTCCTTGCCAAACAGATACTCCATGGCAATAAAGTAGGAATCATCCAGACTGCCGAAATCATAAATCTGAACAATATTCTGATGATGGAGCAGAGCCGCGAGTTTGGCTTCATCAATAAATGATGTTATCAGTTCCTCTTCCGTGGCCAAATGGGGAAGAATCTTCTTGATGGCGATCAGCTTTTCAAAGCCCTGAACGCCGGTAATCAAGGCCCGATAAAGCTCGGCCATGCCCCCAACTGCCAGTTTATCCAGAAGAATATATTTCCCAAGACGTTTGGGTTGTATGGATGTCATATAATATAGATGGCCAAAGTTGTTGTCTATAACAATACAATACGTTACAAATACTATTCAGGTAATGCTGCCTGAGAGGAACAATAATCACCAGGCTGTAACTGTTCAGCAGTGCTCCAGGTTCGTTCATTTAGGACTTGAAGCATACTTCCGTATTCGAAAAGGCCTAAATGGACGAAGATGGGTGCTGCTGAACAGTTACCGTTACAAATACTATTTATAATGCTAAACATCCATTAACTCGTCAAGGAGTATTTGCCTGCCGCTTTGTCTAATAATTGGAGATTCTTTAGTTTTTCACGCCGCGGGTATAAAGAGGGATTGCCGAATATGAGTAAAACGCATTCTGCCGAAAAACAAAAATCACCAGGCAGCCACAAGAAGCGAGCCCGCCTGCCGCTATTTGTCCGGGTTACCATTGCGGTGCTGCTGCTTTCAAGCCTTTTTGCCGGTATTCTCGGGTATTTTACCTCCAGCAAACTAAAAAATATTTTCTATGATAAGGCCGTAGAATCAGGCGAATTGATTCTCGGTTATTTTGCCTCTAATGTCAAAATTCCTCTCCTGACCAATGATACATTGAGGCTTACCTCACTGCTCAATGAGACCACCTCCACGCGGGGCATTGACTATGCCTTTATCGTTGATCGTCAGAAGATCATCCGGGTAAGTTCCAACCCAGGGGATATCGGCAAGAGATTCAAGACCTATGCTAATGCCGCTCCCGCCGCCATGAGACATGGCAGCCCCATCATCAGCTACACCAACCATGCGGGACAGCAGATGCTGGATTTATCACAACCGATCCGCTATAATAAAAAGCTCCTTGGCATCGCCCATCTCGGTCTGTCCGGGAGTTCTGTCCAGAACAGCGCCAAAGCGGCTCAAAGGGCAGTATTACTGGCAGTCCTTGTCCCCGGCCTTTGCGCCGTCCTGGTGTTGGCCTGTATAATTTATCTTTACGGCCTATGGCTGAGAGGCCGAATTGCAGAGCTCATCCGCGCGGTCGCAAAATATGGGCAGGGCAGCCTGCAGCATCAGATCAAAAATATCGACAATAACGAATTGGGTGATCTGGCTCTGGCCCTGAACAAAATGTCAGACAAATTAATGGCCCATGAGACTGCCCAGGTTCAGCTTGAGGAATATTTAAAATTCTCCTCAGTTGATCAGATTCTGGAAGCCCCCCTGCCCACCGGCGAATCCTATGCCGTCAGAAGACAGGTCGCGGTCTTTTTCGCCGGAGTCAAGGAATTTGGTTCGTATGCCAGCACCAGAAAGCCTGAAGAGGTGGTTGCCGCGCTCAATGAATATATCGGCATTACCGCCAAGATCATAAGTAAGCACGGGGGATATGTCGATAAATTTATCGGTGACGCGCTGGTTGGCATATTCGGTGTCTCACTATATAAAGAGGATCATACCTCCCGGGCGGTGCAGGCGGCGGTAGAGCTGCAAAAATACTTATCCACGGACGGGGCGGCCGATAATCAGCTGCTGGCCAACGTTTGTATCGGCATCAGTTCAGGGGTCGTCCTGTCAGGCAATATCGGTTCCCACTCCAAAATTGAATACAGTTCCATCGGTGAGAGCATCAAGGAGGCTTACTGGCTCAACGGACTGGCCAAGGCGGGAGAGATTATTCTCGGCGAAGAAATTTATACCCAACTGCGTGATTTAATCATTGTTGAACCGCTTACCCCGCAAAGACTGATGGGCCGTCCTGACGTCATAAAAACTTACCGGCTCATCAGCCTGGCGGATAATAGTGATATCCCAGGGCGGCACAACGAAGAAAAATGAGCAACCGCCCATCCCCGTTACCGGCAATGCGATTAAGACTCCGTAATATCATATTAATTCTAACTATTTTCATCGTGCAGGGATGCGCCCTGCAGCGCTCTGCGATTCATATGGCCAAATCAGAGGACTTTCCAGGTTTTGCCACAGTAATTGCCGGTTCTAACGATACACTTTCATCCCTCGCCGCCCAGTATCTCCACGACCCGAAAAAAGGCTTGGTTATCAGCGAATTTAACAATATTTCATCAGTAACCGCCGGTCAGGAGCTGGTCATACCGCTTGAACCTTTTACCAAAGCCGGTCTTTCTCAACGAGGTTACCAGACCGTTCCGGTACTGGCCTACCACAATTTCTCAAATTCCGAAGAGACATTAATGGTGACCCGCAAGGATCATTTTGAGCAACAGATGAAATACCTTAAGGACAATGGCTATACGGTTATTTCCTTAAACGATCTCTTCGATTTCCTGGATTACAAAAAACAGATACCGGACAAATCGGTGGTAATCACCATTGATGACGGCTGGCGGAGTGTTTACGACATTGCTTATCCTATCTTGAGAAAATACCACTATCCAGCCACCCTGTTTGTTTATACGGATCTCATCACCGGGAGCAGAAAAACTCTGAGTTGGAAGCAGATTGCCGAAATGGCCGGAGGCGGCCTTGATATTCAGTGCCACACGAAAACACACCGTGACTTGAATAAGGCGGAAAACCACGAAACATTGCGAAAATATGCCATAGACATT
>DRPV01000026.1 GCA_011330685.1 Desulfobacterales bacterium | reverse complement strand
GGAGTTCAGGATACTGTAATGCTCGGGGTGATGGGTCTGTACCAGTACCCTGCCCGGCCGCTCACCCCGGCCGGCCCGGCCAAAGACCTGGGTCAAGAGCTGAAAAGTCCGCTCCGCCGCCCGGTAATCAGGCAGAGACAGCGAGGCATCGGCCCAAATTACCCCGACCAGATTAACGCCGGGAAAGTGATGCCCCTTGGCAATCATCTGGGTGCCCACCAGAATATCAATTCCGCCCTGATGCACCTCACGCAGCACCTTAATATAACGGCGGCGGTCAATGGCGGTATCCCGGTCCAAGCGGGCAATACGGGCCTGAGGCATAATACTCTGCAGCTCGGCCTCCACCCGTTCCGTGCCGAACCCCACCTCCAGCAAGTCAACGGCCCGGCATTTCGGGCAGAGGGCCGCGCTTTTTCTCCTGCTGCCGCAATAATGGCAGATCAACTGCCGCTCCTTACGATGCAGGGTAAGGCTTACCTGGCAATTATCACACTGAAGAATATAGCCGCATTCCGGACAGAGCATCATATTGGCATAGCCGCGCCGATTCAAAAATATAAGACTCTGGCCACCGCTCTTTAAATTTTCCCGCAGGGCTCGAATGAGCTGGTTGGTAAACATGGGCGGCCGGCCGCTGGTGGTTTTAACGCCCCGCAGATCAATAATGTCCACCGCCGGCAATTGCCTGTCCGCCACCCGATTAGGCATCCGCAGCAGACCATATTTACCGTTTCTGGCGTGATTATAGCTGATCACAGAAGGGGTGGCCGAACCTAAAATTACCACCGCCCCCGCCATTTTGGCCCTCATAATGGCGGCGTCCCGCCCCTGATAGCAAAAACCGTCCTCCTGCTTATAGGCCCCGTCATGCTCTTCATCAACCACAATCAGACCAAGATTGCTCAGGGGCGCGAAGAGAGCGGAACGAGCCCCAATGACCACATGAGCAGCACCGGCGGCCACCCGCTTCCATTGATCAAGACGTTCACCAGCCGAAAGTCCGCTGTGCAGCAGGGCGATACGTTCTCCGAAACGAGCCAAAAAATTCCCCTCAATCTGCGCAGCCAGGGCAATTTCCGGCACCAGCACCAGGACATCGCGGCCCAGCCGCAGAGCCTCTTCCGCGGCCCGGAGATAAATTTCCGTCTTACCGCTGCCAGTCACGCCATGCAGGAGATAGGTGCGAAAGCTCCCGGCCTGTAAAACCGGGCTGAGTTCAGCTATCACCTTTTGCTGTTCAGAACTGAGGCAATCCGGTTTGGCGTAAAATGGCGGCCGTTCACCAAAGGGGGTACGATAGATCAGGCGTTCTTCCATGGTCAGCAGTCCCTTGTCCCGCAAGGCGCCCAGAACCCGGCCCGCTCCGGCGTAAACCCGGTTTAAATCCCGGCGGCTTACCCAGGGCCGTCCAGCGGCGGCGGTCTGTTCCTCGACAAGTTCCATGGTCTTACGCTCAGAGGGCTTCAGGGAAACCGTCGTCTGCTGATGAGAGAGGGCGCGGACACATAGTTCCCGTTTGTCACGCACTTGATCCCGGCAGACCTCCAGGCGGATCTCCACCAGGCCCTCACCCTGCCAGCGCCGCAGCAGATTACTATCCGCCCGACGACGCCATAACTTACGAGTGGCGGCAATTGATAACGCCCCCCGTTCGAGAAGCACGGCCCGCCAGTCTCCGGCCGCTAAATCAGATTCAGCTAATTTTAAGCGACAGGAACGGCCGGCCTCGGTGAGTAAAACCCGGCGGCCGCTCTGACAGTTCAGCCCCCCCGGCAGAGCAGCCCGGATAATTTCGCCGATGGGATATTGATAATATTTAGCCAGCCAACGAAAAAAAGGGATCATTCCGGCCGGAAAGAGAGGCTCAGGATCAAGAATATCCGCCACCGGCCGCAGGGTATAATCACCACTGGGCGGACTGTCGCCCATGGCCAGCAGATAACCGGTCAGCAGTCTCGGGCCGAGAGGCACAAGGAGACGCAGCCCCGGACGCAGCTCCACCGGACAGGGCTCAGGGGGAAGATAGGTAAGGGATTCAACAATGGGCGAGGCGACGGCCACTTCAAGATATAACATTCTTCAGCACTCACAGCCCCCCGGCCACCTCTAACAGATGCTGACGAAAGCCGTCCTTTAACTGGGGATGATGCAGGGCGTAGGCGACCACGGCCTTCAGATAACCCATCTTATCACCGGCGTCATAGCGGGTACCTTCAAACTCAAAGGCGTACATAGTCCTCTTCAGGGCCATGGCCAGCAGGGCGTCGGTGAGCTGAATCTCACCACCATGACCGGGAGTGGTACGAGCCAGCATCTCAAATATTTCAGGCTCCAGAATATAACGACCGATAATGGCCAGATTGGATTTCGTGGTGCCAGGGGCTGGTTTCTCCATCATTTTTGTCACCTCATGAACCCGTTGCCGTTTAAGCTCACCCTCAACAATACCGTATTGACAGGTCTGCTCCAGAGGCACAGTCTGCACCGCGACGATGGACTCACCCACCTCCTCATAAAGGTCTAACATCTGCCGGCAGCAGGGGCGCTCGGCCAGCACCAGATCATCGCCCAGCAGAACCAGGAATGGTTCATCACCCACCACATTACGGGCCGAGAGAATGGCATGCCCCAAGCCCAGAGGTTTTTTCTGGCGCACCGAGACAATATCAATCAAACCGGCGAGATGCTGCACCTCACGGTGCATTTCGGTCTTACCTTTAGCCTTCAGAACCATATCAAGCTCATAATCATAATCAAAATGGTTCTCGATGGCATCCTTACCGGCACTGGTGATAAAAATAATCTCCTCAATACCTGAGTCCACCACCTCCTCCACGATATACTGGATAGTAGGGCGGTCGACAATGGTCAACATTTCCTTGGGAATGGCCTTACTGGCCGGCAGAAACCGAGTACCCATACCAGCCACCGGGATAACCGCCTTGCGTATACGTCTGCTTTTTTTCATGGTCATTTTTATCTCTTTTTAATCTCTCTATAAATAAATTACGGCCGTTGACCTAAGTCAAGGCCTCTCTTAACATGATAAAGTATTTTGTACGTAAACAGAGGACAGTTATAGTTACCGCCTACGACGATTATAACTGCGGACTGCCGGCTCTTGCGTATTCTATTTTCATTGTTCAAAGTCTACGCTTATCCGAAGTCTACGCTTATCCGAAGTCTACGCTTATCCGAAGTCTACGCTTATCTGCTGTACCTGCAGAACCGGGCATGGACGTTACAAATAAGGTGCGGTATCGACTTTCCGTTCCCTAACAGGTATAATAGCCGCCACACCCCTTAATAAACCATGATAACAGGAGAGCCGCAATGAAGAAAATAAACCTGTCCGAGACCAGAAAGTTTAATCCCCTTGCCATGAACAGTTCATTGCTCCATGACTCGCCGTATTTTAAGATTATCAATTTTAATCTCAGCGCCGGTCAGATTTTTCCGGTTCATTCCCATGATATTGAGGGGCAGCTCAGCATTCTCGTCATTGAGGGCGATGGTAAATTCCTGGGTCAGGACAGCGAGATACCAGCCCAAACCGGCGACATGCTCATCTCCGACATCAGCGAGCCCCACGGGGTCAAGGCAGTCAGCGATATGCGGATAATTGTTACCATCGCCCCCCCAATTTGATTTTTTATTTTTTTGTAACTGTTCTGCCACAGCCAATCCGGAGCCAAACAACAAAAGGCGGTAATAAACTTATCACATCGCTCATAAATTTTCTTTTTTCTAATAAGGAGTCAAGTTATGCAGAATTTCAAACGCTGGGACGATTATCTCATTGCCGAGCATGAGCTCATTGAACGCAGTATGGCTGTCTTGCAAAACTGTCTTGAGGACATAGAATTAAGCGAGGATATAAACAAGGTCCAGATGGGCCGTGCCCTTGATTTTCTTCTCCAGTTTGGCGACAAAGTCCATAATAAAAAGGAGGAGGAGATTCTCTTCCCCCGTATGGGTGACAGGGGCGTCCCCGTTGAAGGCGGCCCCCTTGGCGTAATGCTCATGGAGCATGAGGCGGAGCGCGTCCTCCTCGGAAAAATGGCAGCCGCCCTGCCCGGCCTTGAGACCATGGATCTTGAAGCCCGCCTGCAGTTCAAGGCAGAGGGGATGGATTATCTCAAGGTGCGGGCCGAACATATCTGGAAGGAAAACGATGTCCTCTACCCCATGGGCATCAAGCTCTTCAGCCCGGCGGATAACGACCATATCCTGACGGAATTTGAGCGTATTAACCGTGAATTATACGGCGAAGGAGCCTTTGCCAAATTCCAGGCTATGACCGAAGAGGTGGAACAGGGCGGCAGCGGAGCCAGAAAATTAATTGAAAACCTGTCATATAAAGAACTGGATGCCGTAATGGAGGCCCTGCCCTTTGAGGTGACCTTTGTCAATGCCGATGACGCGGTGAGCTATTTCAATCGTCTTGATAAGGAGAAGATCTTTCCCCGCACCCGGTCGGTCATCGGCCGCCAGGTGGCAAAATGCCACCCGGCCCACAGCGTGGAGACCGTCAAAAAGATCGTCAGCGGTTTCAAGGATAAAACTCTGGATAAGGCTGAATTCTGGATTGATTTTCGGGACGACAAGGTTTTAATCCGCTATTTCCCGGTCTATGGCGATGACGGCGAATATCTCGGTGTCGTGGAAGTAACTCAGGAAATCGGCGCCATTCAAAAATTAAAGGGCCAGAAACGCCTGCTTGATGAATAATACAAATAATAGAAACAATACTGCCAATACTAACCATACGAAAAATATCGATCTCCGTGATCTGACCAGGGCACAACTCAGCGAGTTACTGCTTTCTATAGATCTGCCACCGGAACGTGCTCCGCAGATATTCAGCCAGCTACAGCGCCCCGGCCTCCATAATATAGAACAGTTAGAGCTGAAGAGGGATATCCGTGAGCACCTCGGCGCCCATGTTAGGCTCAGCCGCTTACGGATTAAAGAAGTTGAGAGCTCCGCGGACGGCACCCGCAAGTACATACTGCGTTTGGAGGATGGCCTCCTCATCGAGAGCGTCCTCATTCCAGGCCATGGGCGGTACACTCTCTGCCTCTCATCCCAGGCCGGCTGCGCCATGGGCTGCCGGTTCTGCCTCACCGCCGGCTTAGGTTTCAGGCGTAACCTCCGGCCCGCTGAAATTACCGGCCAGGTCTTGGCAGTCATGGAGGATATGCTGCGCCGTAAGATGGGTAACGGCCGCCCCAGAGAACTCATCAACAACCTGGTTTTCATGGGTATGGGTGAGCCCCTGGCCAACTACGACCACCTGCTTACCGCCCTCCACATCCTCATGGATCAGCAGGGCTTAGAGTTCACCCGGCGGCGGATAACCATCTCCACCTGCGGTCTGATTCCCGCCCTTAAACGCCTGCCGGGCGCGGTAAAGGTCAACCTCGCGGTCTCTCTGCACGCGGCAGATAATGACCTCCGAGATCAGCTCATGCCCATCAACCGCCGCCATCCCTTAGACGATCTCCTTGCCGCCTGCCGGGCTTACCCTCTACCCCGCAAGGGGATAATTCTCTTTGCCTACCTCATGCTGAAGGGAATTAATGATCAACCGGCCGCCGCCCGCGCCTTGAGCAAAAAGTTAACCGGCATTCCCTGCCGCGTCAATCTTCTGCCCTTTAATGAATCCAGGGAACTGCCCTATAAACGCCCCGACAAGGAGACCATAAATGAGTTCAAAGCCATCCTCCAGCAGGCCGGCTACACCACTATAATCAGGGACAGCCGGGGCGGCGACATCTCAGCCGCCTGCGGTCAACTTGCCCTGCGGGAATCAAAAACCAAAGCCTGACTGACTATCAGCAGAGTTTAGAAAAACTTGTCTCTGTTTTGTTTTTATCATATAATTATCCGAGTTCAATCAATAAGACCCGCAGCCAATAAATTTCTGCCATGAGGATAATACGATGCTAACAAACAGGTTTGGACAATATCTCATCAGCCATGGATTAGTTGATGAAGAGGCGGTATACGAGGCCCTGAACACCCAAATCGGTCAAAATATTCCAATCGGCAAGATTGCCTTAAATGAGCGAATGCTCAACGTAAAGCAGGTCTTCGCGGTCTTAAACGCCCAGATTGACAGCAAAAAGCTCTTTGGTGAAATCGCGGTAGATCTCGGCTTTCTAACCAGAAGCGAGGTTGACAATCTCCTGCATATACAACAGGACTGCGTTGTCCCCGTGGGCAAGATATTAGTTTCAATGGGAAAATTAGACGAGACGGTTATGAAAAACATGCTGCGCCAATTTAATAAAAACCAGTAAACGTTCAACCGCATCTACTTATACTTTATATGAAATTATGAAAGTCACCTGCCAAAAATATTGGCCTTGCCAAGGCTTTCATATTTCGTTATGCCTGAGGGAGCGGGCCCGAATCTTACCAATAAAATCTAATTGAATTTCCATACTGTGCCCCTGCAAACTGGACGCAGATAAATGTATTTTTTAAAAATAAAATCAACTTGTAATTATTCCCCAGCCTATGAAAGCTGCCGATTTATTCGTCAAATGTCTCGAAAATGAGGGTGTAAAATATATATTTGGTCTGCCTGGCGAGGAAAATGCCAGTCTGATGATGGCCCTCGATAAATCCCCTATAAACTTTATCCTCTGCCGTCAGGAGCAGGGGGCGGCCTTCATGGCCGATGTCTATGGCCGTCTCACCGGCGAGGTGGGAGTCTGCCTCGGTACCTTGGGGCCGGGGGCCACAAACCTGGTCACCGGCGTGGCAAATGCCAATATGGATCGTTCGCCGCTGGTGGTCATCACCGGCCAGGCCGACAGTCACCGCCAGCACAAGGAAAGCCACCAGAATATGGACGCGGTGGGAATGTTTCGACCGCTGACCAAATGGGCTCAACCCATCCGTCATTCCCTGAATATTCCTGAGGTCATCCGCAAGGCCTTCAAGCTGGCGCTCTATGAAAAGCCGGGGGCCTGCCATATTGAGCTGGCCGACAATATCGCCGCCTACGAGGTGGATAACGCCCCTATTCCGCTCCATTTCTACCGCCGCCCGGTTCCTGACGACACCATTATTGATGCCGCCATGGAGCTGATCCGCAAGGCCAAAAGCCCGGTAATTCTGGCCGGCAACGGTGCCATCCGTACCCAGGCAGCCCACCAGCTCCGGCTCTTTGTTAAACATACCGGCATCGGGGTGGTAACCACCTTCATGGGCAAGGGAGTGGTGTCACGCCACGATCCCCACTATATGTTCACCATCGGTCTCCAATCACACGATTACACCGGAGATATAATCAATAACGCTGATCTAATCATAACCCTGGGCTATGATCTGGTGGAGTATCAGCCCAAGATATGGAATCAGTGTAACTGTAATCCTAAGAAAATCATTCATATCGACACCATGCCCGCCGAAGCAGACGACCATTACCGGGTAGATATCGAGGTCGTGGGTGACCTGCCCCACGCCCTGTGGATGTTGAATCAACGTCTTAACAACCAGCCGCTTACCTATGACCTGTCTAACCAGGCCAGATTACGAGCTCTGCTGTTGGATGATTTCGCGGCCCACCAGGACGATAAGACCAGGGGCAGCATCCGGCCCCAGAAAATTTTATGGGATACCCGCCAATTCATGGGCCCGGAGGATATCCTTATCAGTGACGTGGGAGCCCATAAGATGTGGATAGCCCGCTATTATCACTGTGATGAACCCAATACCTGCCTGATTCCCAACGGCTTCTGCTCCATGGGTTTTGCTCTGCCGGGCGCCATTGCCGCCAAACTGATATATCCAGAGAAAAAGGTGCTGGCTATTTGTGGTGACGGGGGCTTTCTAATGAACCTCCAGGAGTTGGAAACCGCCCGCCGGATCGGAGCCAATATTGTGGTGATGATCTGGGAAGATAACGAGTACGGGCTCATCAAATGGAAACAGGAAAACCACTTTCACCGTCATACCGATCTCCATTTTAATAACCCCGACATTATTAAACTGGCAGAATCATTCGACTGCCTGGGCCGACGGGTAGAAAACGCGGTTGATCTGCTTCCGGCCCTGGAATGGGCCTTTGAGCAGGACAAACCGGTATTAATCGGTGTCCCCATTGACTACCGGGAAAATGCCCTGTTGAGTGAGCGGCTGGGGAAGATTCAATGCCCCATTTAAGGGTAATGGTAAGGGATCAATTAACCACAGCCAACCTCATATAACCCCCTAACTAAGCGTTTCCTTTTATGATTTTCTTTTATAAATAATGGGTTTTGTAGAACTTGTCGGGTCAGATTCAAAAACCGGCCGGCCGGATGCTGAATCTTGGCCTTCCATAATAAACAATTGATATGACGCATCACCTGATATCTTTCTCATTTTAACTTCTTTTATATAATCGCCGCGAAAATTCCATCCCCAGGCATCGTCTTTCTCGAGTTCTTTTCTGATTTCTTTGCCATTTTTGACATAAATACAATATCCCTTTACTTTAATAGTATTGCCGTGAACCATTACAACTACGCCCAGCAGCCTGTTGTTAGACTGAGTTTGCGCGATAGCTGTGCCTGCGCCATATATCTGTCCAATTATTATAATTCCAGCTATAAATTGCAAAAAAATGACCGCTTTTCTTTTCATCCAGCCGCCTCCTTAATTTTGTTGAGTTGTTGTTGGAATACCGGACAGGTCAAGAGCCTTGCTGTTTACCTGCATACGGCTAAATCATTTGTGAACCATTTCACTCCATGATTTAAAAAACAGATGGTTATTTTTTTTGGTACCATTTACCATTTTGAGCCTGCAACCAGGTTCCAGGCCTGGCCAACTGCTTGATTTGTAAGGCCCGTCTCTGGCCAACTAATTCAGGAGTTACTCCCTGCTGCCTGGCGATAGCAGTATAGACGAGGCGGCGATCCGAATTCTCCGCCTTGATAATTTTATCAGCAGCAGCCGTCTTTTTGAGTTTAAATAGATAACCATCCCTGGTTTCGCCAATAACCCCGGCGGCCTTTAATTTTGTTATCTCCGGCAGTCTAGCCTTCATGCGGGCCATTATCTGCTGTCCACCGGCCAGAGCCTGGCCGCAGAATATCATAATCAGCAACAAGGCCAGACTGAGTTGTCTTGTCTTCATAATTTTCCTCCCGCGCGTTTTTTATTTGGTTGTTTTGTCAAGATCGCCGAAAAAATTATCCAGGGCCTTATCGACCTTTAAATTGATGTCAATGGTTATATGAATGGGTTTTATCTCAATAGGCTTCAAGTTGATATTACTATTTGTATTAATGGTACCGCAGCCCGCCAGCATCAGCGCCACGAGAACAAGACGAGAAATACGAGAAATACGAGAAATACGAGAAATACGAACAACGCCAATCACAGTCTTCATTTTCCATCCCCCTGTATTTGGTCTTTAATAGCCTTTATGGAGCTACCATAATCTAGAATTCTGGTCAACGGAAGACGGAAATTAACATCTAACTTGATTCCCTGAAACCGGGAGCCGGGATTATTGCCCTTTACCCGCACGAAACCGCCGAGTTTGCGCTTGAAGACAAAGGGCAGTACTCCAGCTGGTTTACCGTCAACCTGCATCCGCATTATCAGGTCATCACCCTGGGCGTTCAGATCAAGCCTGGCCCAGTCATACTGAAAGTCTTTCAGGGCCGCACGGGCCAGGTCAAGCTGGGCAAATTGCCGGCTGTCGGCCGCCATCCCCGAGGTTATGGCTTCCAAACCCGTGACCCTGATGTTGCCGCCCTCACCGGGGGTGGAGTAGAGGAAACCTTCCCGCGGCATAAGACGACCATCTTTTATCACGATGGGAATACGGCCGCTTACCCGCCCTTGACCGCTGGCCTCCCCGGCCCCGAATTGCCGGAGGAGGTCGGCAATCCGCAGACGATCGCAATGGAGAATAAAGTCATAATTATGAACCTTGGGGGAAAAGCGCATGGCCTGAGTATAAACATGGCCGCCGCACCATTGGAGGTCGCTTTTTTCTAAGAAGATGGAATCTGGAGATTCAATCTGGAAATCAACCCGGCCGCCGGCAAGAGATATTTCACCCATTTTAAGACCTTTAAATCTCAATGTCTGGCGGGCGGCGCTTTTTAAAGGGACTAAACTGGGCAGGCTGAGGGATAGACTGCCGTCCTGTAATTTAAGGTTCGGGGCGTTCAGCTGGACATGGGTCAGTTTGAGACGCAGGCGGCTTTTGAAACCCTGGTCGTTGTAAACCGCAAGTCCTGAAAGATCAATATCTCCATCGGTGCTGTAGCCCTTTAAGTGAGGCACCAACCGGCCAAGATCAAAATTATGCAGTCTCCTCTGACAGCCGTTGTTAAAGCGGATATTGGCGCTGGGCTGGGTACCGAAAAGATTCGCCTTCCCCTTAATATCAATGCAGGTTTCCGCCCAAGGCAGATTCCAACGCCCGGAAAGCCGCAGCCCCTGCCGGGATTCACGAATATTTAACCGAACACGGCCAAGTTTCTGCTCCTGCCGCTTGATGGTCGATATGGTGATTTTACCACTATCGCTGCCGACGGCGGGCGGCCATTTAAAGGGTAGTTTAAGGTTTATTCCCGTCATATGGAGTCCGCCGGAACGAATCTGCCCCATCCGCACATTTAACCAGGTCTTGCTGCCATGGAGCCCGGCTCTGCCCTCTAATTTAAAGCGGCCGGCCGTTTTAAAACCGTGCCCTTGACAGGCAAATTTTTTCTCCGGGGTAGACCAGTCCAAACGCCAGTGGTCTTTGGAGCGGGCCATGATCTGGAAGGTAACAGGGAGTTCAGAGGGCTGGAAAGAAAAAGCGGTTCTAACTGCTGATGACTGTTTGATGCTGAACGAACCGGCCGCCCGGCCGTTTTTTAGATTGATCCGCAGGTTGAGGCCACCTATTTTAAGTCCGGCGGCGGGCAGATTAAGGAAGCCGGTGCGCAGTCCGGCCGTTTGCCCCGCGGCCTCAAGCCGCATATGGAAGGGCTTTTTGCCGGTGCTGAGCTGGATATTGCCCTTGCTTAGCAAGGTGTCCATAAAGGTGGTATCCAGAACTAATTTATGAATAATAAAGGGCGACAAACCAGCCCGCAGGCTGCCCTTGATTGTCATTTGGCCGCGTAGATCTATATCCGGCAGCAGATCTTTGAAATATAGAAGATGCGGGGTGCCGGCAATTATGCCGGCTTTGAGGAGCATCGTCCTGGTATCTAATTCACCCTTGATTATCTGCTCCTGGCCCCGCAGGAATAAGCGGGCCTCAAAGTTAAGAAGTCCGGGCTTGGCCGAATTTGCAGACACTGTGATCTCAATGGGAATCATCAGGGTTCTGCCCTGCCATTCGCAGCGCAGGAAGCTGTTGGTTATCTGTAAACGCTGAAAGGAAACGGGCAGGACGCCTGAAGATTTGGCAGTTGATGCTCGGGATAACGGCAGGTCTAAAACAGCACCATTAATGCTGATATTTTTAACGCTCCCCTGGCTGAGGGTGACGGGGTTGTAATCTATGCTCAGGGCGGCAATTTTAAGGTTTGGAGCTATGCTTATATTATGGGCTGCCACCTGCCAGGGGCTCAGGTGGTCGATCTGGAGTTTGATATTTGCCGGCAGCCGATTCTCCAGCCAGCCGGGAAGCAGGATGAAGGCGGCACTTATGGCGCTGTAGCATATAAGGAAGAGAAGAAAGAGCCGCTTTAAAATTTTACGGCCCCGGCTGTTGAGGGGCATGGCATCTATGGCCCTAAAGCATATTAATGACGGTTTCGGTGATTTGTTCCAGGGGTACTATTTTATCAACTCCACCAGCGGCAATGGCCTCCTTGGGCATACCGAAAACCACGCAGCTTTTTTCGTCCTGGGCCACATTCAGGGCTCCAGCCTCTTTCATCTTCAGCATGCCGGTGGCTCCGTCCCGTCCCATGCCGGTCAATATGACCCCTATGGCGTTTTTTCCGGCGTAGGCAGCCACGGAGTTAAATAAAACATCGGCGGCCGGCCGCTGATGGCAGACTAAAGGGCCGGTCTTGACGTTGACATAGTAACGGGCTCCGCTGCGCCGCAGAACCATGTGAAAATTACCGGGAGCCAGCAGACAGGTACCAGGAATGACAGAATCGCCGTCGGCAGCCTCCTTCACCCTGATCTGGCATAAATCATTCAGGCGGGCGGCGAACTGGGTGGTAAAATGGGGCGGCATATGCTGTACCACCAAGACGCCAGGGCTGCTGGCCGGCAGG
>DRPV01000025.1 GCA_011330685.1 Desulfobacterales bacterium | reverse complement strand
TTTGACTTATTTTTATTTAATTTATTTAATAATATAGGTTGCTGGTGATTGCCTGCCTTTCATGTTTTGTTGTGTCTCGATGACCTGGTATGGCTGTTGCTAAAATTACCTTGGAGGAGGGCGTATGGTAATTCATGATGGAGATGGTCTCGAATTTGAGGCCGATGGTGAGGCTGAATTACTGGAGATCGTCCGGGATGGTTTCCGGGCTCCGGTTGCCGATACTGACACAATATCACTGCTGGTGGGCGATAAACAATATAAGGTCTTTAATATCGCGGCCCGTGGAGTGGGGATTTTTCTCGATGTCTATGATGAATTAATTCCCGAACAGCTTTTAACCGATATGCTGATTAGTTTTAACGACCGTGAGTTCAGGGTCTCGGGCCGGGTTGTGCATATTTCCATGGACGAGGCCCATGTCTTGTGCGGGATCGCCTTAACCTGCCTTGATGAGGTTTGTGAGCAGGAACTGGACGGCTATTTACAGCAGTGTAAACGCGCCCTTTTTTCTTAAATCTCACGTAACTGTTCAGCTGCACCCCATCTTCGTCCGTTTCGCCCTCCTCACGTACGAAAGGTACGCTTCGGAGGTCGAAACGAACGAACCTGGGGCACATCCGGAGTCTTCGCTTTCCTGAACAGTTACGGCTACCAGTTTAGGGGAAATTTATTGCCCCTGCTGAATAAGTTACAATCTCATGCCCCTTTTAACGCCTATGAATGAAATACCAGCTGAGAAGAATAAAGACATTCTGGCCGATATTCTTAATGCCAGGCATGATGGTAAAATAAGGGGCTTAGATGAATTGACTGCTTTGATTCACGCAGTTCCTGAGGCTGACGTCCGGACTAAAAAGAGGGGAGTTTTGTCTAAACCGGCAGTAAAGAGAGAGGCTAAACCCAGTAAGAAAAAGGTCAAGCATAAGACCACTCATTATTTAACTGAAGATGTGTTCAGTGAACTTGGGGAGGCCAAAGAGACAATCAAAAACTTTTTACCCAAAGGCCGCAAATCAAAAGCGACTAAGTCGGGAATTGTGGAGAGCGCCGTTAAGGTCTTGCTTGAAGAATTTGAGCTGAAAGGAAAGAAGAGTTATTTGGTGCAGGAGTTATTAAAGAAAAAATAACGATACAGCCGGTTACTTTCATGCAAAAGATGAAAACAAGAAAAGTCAGGATATGGGTCTAAAGACCATAATTATAATTATGGAGTAACTAATGGTAATTATCTGCCCTAATTGCAAAAAAAAACATAATATTGATGAACGGATGATCCCGGCCAATGTTACCAGGGCAAAATGTAAATTTTGCGGGAAACATTTTTCTTTACCTAAGGCCGGCGAAACCCTGGTCATTGATAATATGGTTCGTGATGAAGAGAAATCACCACGTAAAATCAGCGTCTCTTTAAGTAAGGGCGGGGTGGGTAAGACAACTACTGCCGTTAACCTGGCCACCGGTCTCGCTCTTGCCGGCTTTAAGGTGCTGTTGGTAGATACCGATACCCAGGGGCAGGCCAGTTATATGCTTGGAGTGAATCCCAAGGCTGGTTTAACTGAATTGGTAATGGGTGAACTGGAGCCCGAAGTAACCATGGTGCAGGCCAGAGAGCGTTTATGGCTGCTGTCTGGCGGCAAGTCCCTTGCCGGGGTTAAAAGGCTTATCGGCCGGAAGGATTTTGGCGGTGAGTTAACCCTGTCCGAGGCCTTGGGCGGCATAGATAAGCAGTTTGATTATGTGATAGTGGACACCTCGCCGGGCTGGGATCCATTAACGGTTAATATTCTCTTTTATGTTACCGAGGTATTGGTACCTGTTTCTCTCGAAGTTATGTCTATTCAAGGTCTTATCGAATTTCTGAAGAGTATTGCCTCTATTCAGAAATATCGCCCGGAGGTATCATTGAAATATATCCTGCCGACTTTTTTAGATAAAAGAGTGGGTAAGTCACTGAGTATTTTGGGTAAATTACAGAACCTGTATGGGGATAATGTCTGCGAACCAATAAGATACAATGTCAGGCTGTCTGAGGCGCCGGCCTATGGTCAGACTATATACGAGTTTGCCCCTGGCTCCAACGGGGCCAATGATTACCGGGAATTAATTCGTAAGGTGGCCAATGATAATAAGCTCTTTCGATGATTTTCCTTACAGGCGGCCTCTACAGCAAATTCCTCCTCAATTAAGAGCCCTGTCCTTTTCTTTCCCTTTGCGCGCTTCTTACTTTTCTTATTATGTAACATCCATGTCCGGTTATTGAGGCGCAACGAAACATGAAAGCAGCGGCAAGGCCAACCCCCTGCTGCCCGCCATATAAAATACCATGCAATGTCTGCGCTGTAGAACGGAAAACAAGGCCCTGGCCACCCACTGTGTAAAATGCGGTGCCCCCTTGCGTCTGCGCCGCAGTGGAGATCGTTATGGTAAACGAAAGATATTCATAATCCTGATGATTCTCCTGGGCTGGGCCTTTGGCCTGTCTTATACCTTTCATAAGGTAATATTTACGCCTAACGTTGATAAACAGGCACTTTCCAATTCGGCGAAAGGTCGGAGCAGTGCGGGGAAAAGATTTAACCGGCTAAAATCAGAGACTGATCGGCGAGTTGCTCTGGAGCATCAAAAGAAGGCTGCGGCGGCAGAAGGAGTCTCTCCCGCCGTCATGAAAAAGACCGCTGTTAATGATCAGGCGGTAATTATCGGCTGGCTGTCGGTGATTGATCCATGGGGCCATCAGGTTTCTAAAATACGCAGCGCTATAACCGGTGCGGG
>DRPV01000024.1 GCA_011330685.1 Desulfobacterales bacterium | reverse complement strand
TTGAAGGATAAGACCGCGGTCAGGGACATAAGAAAAAATATCCATGCCAGCCAGTAATAATACGGGTAATTTTCCTTGTTGCTTATTAGTTCGTCAATGCACTGGTGGTGGTCGCTTATGTTCTCCGGCATTCCTTTTTTTCTCCTTTTCTTGTCTGATAATTATTCAGGTATTTGTGACCGTTCAGCAGAGGCAAAAAAAATTACCCTCAACTTCTAAACTGTAACCGCTCAGGAAAGCGTAGACTCCGACCCACTGTACGTGAGAGGGGGGGCGAAACGGACGAAGATGGGGTGCCGGTGAACGGTTACGATCACAGATTCTGCGTTCTCTGAATAGTTAAGGAATTATTAATGGCTCTTGATAATGTACTCTAACTAAACAGATATCTTCTTTAATCTTTTATTATTTTGTAAAAATAGCAATATCAATGCCAATAATGGTTGGCTAAATTACTTCAATACTGGTAATATCTGAAAATGCTAATATCAGCATGATATTATGATGTTTAAGTGAGCTGTTAATTTACAAAAAGAAATTATCTTTTGTCTTTTTTTGATGAATAAGCAGCTTGTTGATTACTATTGGTTACATTGTTTACAAAAGTAGGCGGTTGAAAAGTTTCCATGGCAGAGAAAATTATAATAGTTGATGACCAATATGAATTGGTGGATGGGTTGCGGGTTATGCTTCAGGAAGAACTTCCTGAGGTGGAGATTGAGACCTTTACCAGCTCACTGGCCGCCCTGGAACGGGCTCGTAAAGAACAGGTAGATCTGGTGCTCACCGACATGCGGATGCCGGCGATGGATGGTTTTCAGTTTCTCGACGAGCTTAAAAAACTTGATTATGCCCTGGGGGTGGTGGTGATGACGGCATATGGCGGTATTGAAACCGCTGTACAGGCCGTTAAAAGAGGGGCATATGATTTTATATGCAAGCCCTTTGAGTTTCACAATCTCCTGCAGTCGCTTAATAACGGCCTGGAAAATACCCGTTTAATCAGGAAGAATATCAAACTGCGGCGGCGACGCTCGGATCGTACCGCTTTTGCTGATTTTGTCGGTGAAACAGCCCCCATGCAACGCTTTTATGATAATATAAGGGCTGTGGCCAGGGCAAATTATACGGTATTGATAAGGGGTGAGTCAGGTACAGGTAAGGAACTTACCGCCCGTGCCATTCACCAGGAGAGCGGCCGCCGGGACGCGAATCTGGTCATGGTTAATTGTCCGGCTATTCCGGAGCAGTTACTTGAGAGTCAGTTGTTTGGCCATAAGAAGGGGGCTTTCACCGGTGCTGATCGTGATTATAAGGGGCTTTTTGTTGAGGCCGGGGGCGGCACTATCTGCCTTGATGAAATCGGCGATATTCCCCTCTCTGTGCAGGTTAAATTACTGCGTGTTTTGCAGGATGGTGAGATCCGCCCTCTTGGCGCCAATAAGACCATTAAGTTAGACGTTCGGGTACTTGCCAGCACTAACCAGAATCTGGAAAAGAAAATAGAGCAGGGGCTGTTTCGGGAGGATCTATTTTACCGTCTGAATGTGGTAACTATTTATCCCCCGAGGTTAAGCGATATTCGTGATGATATTCCGCACTTAATGGAACATTTTGCCAAAATGACCTGTGCTGAGCAGGGAGTGGATATGAAGATTTTCCGGCCGGAATTTATTGAGGAGATGATGAAAAGATCCTGGCCAGGTAATGTCCGGCAGTTGCAGAACATGATTAGAAGAGCGGTTATCTTCAGCCCTGGTGATGAAATTGGTCTGGAGAGCATCAAATCTAATAATGATTTTCCCGACATACCGGAATCAGGTGATGAAATTATGGCTGATTTACCGGGCGGAGTCACCTATAAAGAGGCCAAGGCTAAGATTATCAAGAAATTCAGCTGCAGTTATATGGATAATCTTCTCCGCCGTACGGATGGCAATGTCAGTAAGGCCGCGGGTGTTTCCGGATTAAGCCGGGCGGCATTTCAAAAGATTATGAACCGCTATAAAATCTCGCCGGCCCAGTTCCGTCATTAAGGTCTGCTCGACAAGAAGACTCTTCCTGAAGGCCCGTGGTCAGGGGCTGGGCAGGATGGGGAGTAATTGATCCAGAAGGCGGTGGGCGGTTTCTTCCTTACTGAGCCGGGGTAATTCTATTTTTTTACCCTGACGGTTGATGATGATAACCTGATTATTGTCATTGGCAAAGGCGCTCTCGCTGCCTCCTATATCGTTAATAACAATGAGGTCAAGATTTTTGGCCTTTAACTTCTTCAGCCCATGAGCCAGATGGTCACGGCTTTCAGCGGCAAAACCCACCAACAGGGGAAGGGTGTTCTCACCCCTTGATTCTCCCAGTGATTTAAGAATATCCTCATTAGCCGTAAGTTTTAGTTCAAGACTGGCGGTTCCCTTTTTTATCTTGTGTGAGTCTGTGGTTAAGGGGCTGTAATCAGCCACTGCCGCCGCCTTGATTATAATCTGGGCATTGGGGGCTTCCTGGTGGACGAACTTTGCCATTTCCCGGGCACTGCGAACTCGGATAGTGGTGATCGCTGGTGGATCAGGAAGAGGGGAGGGGCCGCTTATCAGGGTGACCGTGGCGCCGCGTTGGCGGGCCGCTCCGGCCAGGGCATAACCCATCTTGCCCGATGAACGGTTGCCGATAAAACGTACCGGATCAATATCTTCATAGGTGGGGCCGGCAGTGATCAGGAAGTGAATACCCTGTAAATCCTGAGGGGTAAGGGCTGTGGCAATATACTCCCGAACTGTACGCCAGTCCGGCAGCCGCCCCGGCCCCTCATCGCCGCAGGCCATTGCCCCGGCGACCGGTGGAGCAATTATACAGCCATATTGGCGTAAAGATTCAAGATTGGCCTGGGTGGCGGGGTGGAGATACATATTGCTGTTCATGGCCGGACAGATGAGAACAGGTGCCCTGGTAGCCAGGGCGATGGCGGTTAATAGATTATCGGCCTGGCCGTGGGCCAGTTTGGCAATGGTCTGGGCCGTGGCCGGGGCGATAAGCAGCAGGTCGCATTGGCGGGCCAGGTTGATATGGGGAATCAGCTCGGCCTCTTCAGGGCTGAATATATCTTCATAAACCCGGTGGCCGGAGAGGGCGGCTAAGGTCAGGGGAGTAATGAAGCGAGCGGCGGCCGCAGTCTGCACCACCTGAACCTCTGCCTCTTCCCGCCTTAGAGCCCTGATCCATTCGGCCGCTTTATAAGCGGCAATGCCGCCCGTGACCCCGATAATAATTCTTTTACCGGCCAGTTGGCCCATTATTGGCCGTTGCTTGAAAGATTATTATCGCTTATATAAACGGTGACTTTGGTGTCATAGCCGAAAGAGTCGCGGTATATGGAGATCATACAGTTTTTGTTCGGTTTGGTGAAGGCCAGCAGGGTATTGTTGTAGCGTACTTCGCCGATCAAATGCCAGTTGTTTTTCTGCATGGAGTTAACAAAAAAATCAGCCAGCGAGGCCATTTCAACCCGGCCCTCAAGGGCGATAACCCCGCCGGTAAAAGAGGAGGTGTTGATAAACATGGTGTGTTTGGAATCCAGCTTTAATTCACCCGGCACCTCAAAGTCGTTAAAGCTGGTGGGAAAGTAAGGGGCATTCTGGGTGGTGGCTTTTTGGGCCGCGGTACTTGAACCTGCTGTGCCGGTGCCGGTATGCATATTGGCGCAGGCGGTGAGGCTTAGAGCAAGAAGTATTGTGGTGGCGATTTTTGATAGAGTTTTACAATTAAGCATTTTAACCTCCTGTATTTTACTTTTTAGGATTAGTATAAAGCCATTTTTTTAAAATTTAATAATTTATACTATGTATCATATTGAAAATCCACTAAAAGATTTCAGATTCAGATTAAGAAAAATGGAGGACTAAAATTGGCCAAAAAGAAAAAAAGGGCACCGTTGCCGGAGCTGCCGTCCGGGGTTTGGCTCTTTGACAGCCACTGCCATCTTGATATGGAGGATTACAGCACTGACCGTTTAGCGGTTATTCAGCGGGCGGCGCGGGCCGGGGTCAGCAAAATGATGACCATTGGTATTGATCTGCCGAGTTCCAGGGCCGCTCTGCGTCTGGCTGAGAGCAATCCCGGCATATTTTGCGCCGTGGGAATTCATCCTCATTCCGCCGCCGAGGCAGATGATGCCGCTCTGACGGAGATTAGCCGCCTTGCCCAGTCCGTTAAGGTTCGGGCCGTTGGCGAGATCGGCCTGGATTATGCCAAAATGCATTGTCCCGCAGAGGAGCAGATTATCGCCTTTCGGCGCCAGCTTGAGCTGGCCGCTGAGCTGAAATTGCCGGTTATTATCCATGATCGAGAGGCCCATGAGGAGACAATGGCCATACTTCGCCAGGCGGCTCCTTTTCAACAGCGGGGGGTGATGCATTGCTTTTCCGGTGATCTTACTCTGGCACGGGAGGTGGTGGATTTGGGCCTTTATGTATCTCTCCCCGGAGTTTTGACCTTTAACAAAACGGAAGCTCTGCGGGAGGTGGCCAGGGAAATCCCCTTAGAGTCGCTTATTGTCGAAACCGATGCCCCGTTTCTTACCCCGGCGCCGTATCGCGGCAAGAGAAATGAACCGGCCTATGCCCTTTATACCGCCCAGTGTCTATCTGAAATAAGGGGCATCACCCTGGCAGAAGTGGCGGCGCAGACTACCTTGAACTGTGAAAGATTATTTACCTTGGAGGGAAAATGAGTCTTACGGAAAACCTGAGCCGGATAAAAGAGAGGATAGCAGCCGCGGCCGAACGGGCCGGCCGGAATCCTGAACAGATTACCTTAGTGGCGGTGAGCAAGACCAAGAGCGCTGATATGGTGCGTCAGGCCCTGGCGGCCGGTCAGTTAGAGTTCGGTGAAAATTATCTCCAGGAGGCGGCGGCGAAAATTGCCCTGTTGGCCGGGGCCTGCCGCTGGCATTGCATCGGACATATTCAATCCAACAAGGCCAGGCTGGCGGCGGAGATATTTGATGTGGTGGAAACCATTGACCGTTTAAAAATTGCCCGGGCTCTTGAACGTCATCTTGGTGCTATGGATAAAATTATGCCTGTTTATATCCAGGTTAATATAGGCCGGGAGCCGCAAAAGGCGGGGGTGATGCCGGAAGACGCGGCGGCCCTGGCCCGTGAGGTGGCGGCCTGCGCCCATTTACGCTTAAGCGGTTTAATGGCCATTCCCCCTCATACCCTGGAGGCGGAAAAAAGCCGCGGTTATTTCCGCGGGCTGCGTGAATTAGCGGCCGAACTCAGTCATACCTTAAGGCTTGGAGATAACCTGGGGCTGTCCATGGGGATGAGCGGTGATTTTGAGACGGCAATTGAGGAGGGAGCTACCTTGGTGCGGGTGGGAACGGCAATTTTCGGTGGTCGTTAAAGGAGCCTTTTTAGCTGGCAGAAATCAGCCGTATAGGCCTTTACTGGTTCCTTGCGGCCCTTGACCTGATAGCTGTCCCCGGCCAGCGAGCCGCTTAAGGTCTTTAACTCTCTGGCGGCCGCGGCCCCGATTATAACGTCTTTTCCTGTCCGGCCGGTGAGTTCCTCAAGACGAAAGGTTACATTTACCAGATCACCGATTACGGTGTAATCCCGGCCGCCTTCCACACCGATATTACCCACCACTGCCTCGCCGGTATTCAGAGCGGCTCCAATCCGCAATGGTTTTTTGAGATTTACCTTTTTGCCAAGTTTCAGAGTCTCATGTGAGAGCTCAAGGGCGCAGGAGAGGGCCTGGCGTATATTTTCCGGGAGCCTGCCGCGGCCAATCCAGGTCGCCATCACCGCGTCACCGATGAATTTGTCGATACTGCCCTGATGGCGGTCAATGACCGTCTTGATGAGCGCTGTCCACAGTTTGAGAACCTGAGAAATGTTTTTATCACCAATTTCCTCCGATAGACTGGTAAAATCACGAATATCGCAGATGAGGATGGTCACCTGATCCTTTTCCAGGAAGGCAACGGTTCGCTCATCATCCTCTGTGATGATTTCCTGATGTTCCGGCACGCCTTCCTGCATAAAGGTGAGAGTGGTGCGGCTGCCGATCTGGATTTGATCTCCAGAGTAGAGGCGGGTAGGGGTGTGTATGCGTTGCCCGTTTATGGATGTACCGTTTGAGCTGCCAAGGTCAATGGCATTGAAGAGGCCGTTCTCTTCGCGCTGGAGTATGGCGTGCTGGCGGGATGTCCAGTTGTTGGCTAGGATGATATCGTTTTCAGCTCCCCGGCCGATACGGAAGGATGACTTGGCGGTCAGAGGCCAGGTCTTTATAATACTGCCCTGTTTGTTAAGCAGCGCCAGAGATGAATGGCCGGATATCATGATTTTTGTTGCAGAAGGGCTATAATCTCGGTGGCCTCCGGATTATGTCCGGCCTTTTTCTTGGAGAATATCTCTACTCCATCGGCCTGGACGGTAAAAATTCCCCCGGAACCGGGTACTAATTCAATATCAGCCTCAATGGCTGTTGACAATTGGTCTCGCAAACTGGAGGCCCTGGGTAAATAGTTTCATTGGGTGCAGTAGGTGATAGTAATCAACATTTTTTATTCCTTTTCGAGCATTTTTTTAAAAAATCACCGCCCGCGCCCGGCGGACGCGGGTAGTGAAGACTTTTAAACTCCGCACTTTAATTGTATGCTCAATTTGCTGCTTAATTTCAAGCAGTTTTTTTGTAAGCGTTTCCTTAAAATTAAAAGCTTAAAAGACAAAACGACGTTTAAAAGACAGGAGAGCGCTGCCGGTATAGCCGCCGCCTAACTGGGCTTTTTCCAGCCCCATGGCCGTATAGTGGTTCATGTCTTCATAGAGGGGCAGGCTGAGTGATAAACGGAGATTGAAATTACCGCCGAGAGCGGTCAGGAAGCGCCAGTTACCCACGCCGGTGGCGTAACTGCGGAAGCCGCCGGTATTATCTAATTTCCGGCCGTTGTACTCATTCTTGGCGTAGTCTGTGCCGTTTATTTCCAGACCTATCATCAGATTATAATCAGGAGTGTAATGGAGGGCGGCACCAAAGTTGGTTTCGTCCCCGAATTTGTAATTATCGGAATTCTCTAACTTATGAGTATAGGTGAGCATGGTGTGAAACCAGAAGTCATTGAGGCGCTGGGAGTAAAGCAGTCCGGCCGTGCCGCTGAAACTGCCGCTGCCGGTCTGCAGACCGGGGGAGCTCTCATACTCAATTTTGAAATTACCGGTGGGCAGTGTGGTGCCTAATATAATACTGAAGAATTTACTGTAATATACGTCCTTCCAAACATTATAGCGCAGATTGATATTAAGATCACTTATGCCGTTATTACGGATGGTGCTGACTTTACTGCCGCTTGCCAGATACATATCCATCTTTTTGTGGAAATCCTTAATACTTACGCCAAGGGCCAGATTATTGTTGATACCATAGGAGAGCATATACATCTCGGCCCTGCTTTTCATCTCCTTGGCTCCCATCTGCTGACCGGGGCGCTGGATAAAGTCAGCGGGGTCAACATGATCGGAACCGTCCATAACCTCGTCCTTCTTCATGTACATGGCACCAACGGCAAAACCGGTGGCTCCCCGAGCCGGAACAACAGCCGATTTTATTTTAACCGGCATGGTCATACCGGTAGGTGAGATGGAGAGCAGGGCCTGGGTAAAGGAGAGCAGGGCGCCGCCGTTTGTTTTTTGAAATTTTTGGGCCTTCTGCTGTGAACTGAAGGCGATGATTGTCGGCAGCATATCCGGAATTATCCTGCTGCCGATTATATAAACGGCATCTTGGGCCGCTATTTTTCGGCCGCTGTTCCAGCCCCTAACCTGGAGACTGCTGAAGGCCTCCGGGCCGCCGGCATCGTTAATCAACCGGAGCATGTCGGTGACGCCGCAGGTCTGCGATTTTACGCCCTGTTTGGAAATCAAGGTGGCAGCTGTTTTCTGGTGGCTGGCGATATACATTCCGCATACTGAGCAGCTGGGTCGTCCGTTGTGGGCCATGGCGAATTGGGGGCTAAGGAATACTGCCGCCATGGTCATGATTAAAAACATTTGTCTCATTGCTCTTCTCTCCTTTTAAAAATAGGGGGTAGATTTGGGCCCAGTCCCTTGGTTGGCCCTCTAAAAAAACACCACTGTAATATTTACGCTCTATTCCTGATGTTCAATAAATAATGAAAACAGAATACGAAGAGTCCGACAGTCCGCAGTTCTAATCGCCGCAGGCGGTAACTATACGGGCTTCTGGCTCTCATGTAAAAAATCGGGAGTAAATACGACGCAGTGGTAGAGCCGGGGAGACTAACATTGATGGCAATTTGTCACAATGTGGCAAATTGTCGCGGCAGAGGAATGAGGGGATGGCTCAGGTGGCGGGGGGATATTTTTGCAGTTTACGCTGCAGGGTGCGGCGGTGAAGACCAAGGCGGCGGGCGGCGGCTGAGATATTGCCGCCACAATCGTCTAATACCCGGTTTATATGTTCCCACTCTGCTCTGGCCAGTGAGGGAGCCTTGAAATCGACAGGAGTGGAAATTTCATTGCCGTCACTTTTGGCAAAGGCTGCCAGAATATCATCGACATCGGCAGGTTTGGGCAGGTAGTAAATGGCTCCCAATTTGATGGCCTCGGTGGCGGTGGCAATAGAGCCGTAGCCGGTAAGCACCACAATCTGGAGCTTGGGGGCTGATTTAAGGCCGTCTCTGATTAGTTCAAGTCCTGATTTGCCCGGCATCTTGAGGTCAACCACCGCGAGTTGCGGCTGACAGCTGTTGATCCTAACCATGGCCTGGTTGTAATCTGCCGCCTCCAGTACCTCGTAGCCTCGTTTTTTGAAGGCCCGGGCCAGCCGCTGGCGGAAAAAGCCCTCATCATCAACTAATAGTATACTCGTCATCATAATCTATGGTCACGGGCGAGGCTCCATATGACCCTGGTACCCCGGTTAATTTTTTGTATTTGCAGATCACCGCCATAACGCCGGGCTACGGTCTTGGCGAGGAACAGTCCCAGGCCCATACCCTTACCAGGTTCTTTGGTGGTGAAAAAAGGATCCGAGGCCCGGGCCAGGGTCTCTTCGTCCATTCCGCAGCCCTCATCGTTAACCTTTATGTAAATCATCTCCCGGTGGCCTTTTTCGCTTAGACAGGAGATGGTAATGGTTTCACCATCCTTACAGGCATCTATGCTGTTATTAATCAGACTCCTTATTACCCGTCGGAAAGTCTGGGGCGGCAGGTTGGCTGTTAACGATTCATCCTCTACCTTCAGGGATAACGAATCGTGTTTGTATGATTTAACTATTTCCCGCAGGCAGGCGGCAAGATTAAATGAAATGGTCTGCTCGCCCATGGGATGACCGGCATCGGAGCTCATCTGTCCTAATATATCCTTACAGGCCTTAATGCGATCCTTGATGAAGATGGTGTCATCAAGGAGCTCCTGCCGTGTTTCATCCTGCTGATTATCCTGGTTCAGGGTGTGCTGCATCTCCCCGGCGGCAACGGCAATAGCTGCCAGGGGGGTTGACAACTCATGGGCCGCTCCGGCGGCCAGGGTGGCCAGGGCGGCTAATCGTTCACTGTTTTCCCTGGCTCTCTGCAGATGATTTATAGTCTGTTGATATTCTTCAAGGGACTCCTGAATTTTAGAAACGAAGAAAACAATAAAAATACTGGTAATGGCGAAGGCCAGCCACATACCCTTGAGATGAAGGCGCATGGCCGCAGATATAGGCATGGCAGTTGACTGGTGATGACAAAGCAGCTGAGATGATGACATTGCGGCCCCTGAATGGGGTGGCAGCAGAAAAAGAACGGCGTAACAGCTCATGGTGAAAACCGCCAGAGTCCATGACCATCTGGGGGGCATAATCAACGATCCAATGACGATATGCACTAAAAAGAGAAAGGTGAAGGGGTTCATGGGGCCGCCGGTATAGTGGATGAGCAGGGCCAGGAGGCTGACATCCAGAAACATGATAACGACCACGGCCTGATTAATTCTGTGTGGGCCGGCTTCCTTGTAATGAGCCAGTAGAAGATTGCTCACGGCCTCAAAAACAATAATAATAAAGATGATTAAAATTGGCAGACTGATCTTGAGGAATAACGAGACCGCGATGAGCAGCAATGTCTGACAGATAACCGCACCCCAGCGCAGTCTGAGCAGCCAGAGAAAGGCTGTGTTCAGGGTATGTTTGTGCTCTGGAGCAGGTGGAACGGTGATGTCGTAGTTTGTTGGCATCAATGGTAATCCATTGGATAACGGTAAGCGGGTTTTAGCTGAAAGAAAGCTGATAGATAAGAGTTTACAATGAGTTACCGGCAATATCAAGTGGGGAGATTTACTGAGTCGCGCATACAGGGGGGATAAACGCCTCTCGATATGTTGCCGTGTGGTAACTTAAAAAAGAAAAAATACTGAACAGTTTAAATGTACCGGAAATACGACCGATAATGCCCCTCTTTGCTAATGCGATATAGGGTGGGGCATTATCGGTCGTAGATTGGGGGCAGAAGAACAGAACAGTTAAATTCTACCCCTGATTATAGGTTGCTTACCGTCCTCCCCACTGAAATGTATTTAAGGGAGCTTTGGTGACGGCATATTGCAACATTGAACCGTCATAGATGCCGACATTCCGGTAACCCAGAATATCGTGCAGGACGAAATAGGTCAGGGCCGCGCTTTTACCATGGTTGCTATAGGTAATAATCTTAGCGTTTTTATCGGCTGGAATTCCTACTCCGGCTGCCATCTGGCGCAGAACTTTGACATCTTTAAAATAAGACGGTGACAGGTTGACACCGGCATTGGTAATGTATGAGGCCGGCCACAGCAGAGAGCCGGGAATATGGCCAAAACGAGCAACTTCACTGTTTTTTTCTTTACCGAAGTACTGTTCGGGGAGACGGGTATCAACAAATGTTACCCCTGGACTATGCAGTTCGCTTTGCACATCAGCAAATGAAACTACCATACCCTTTTTCAGCGTACCGCTGAAATTGCCGAGAGCAGGGGTAGCGGCGCGTGTTGAAATTGCCTCACCTGAGCGTTCCCAGGCGGTGAATCCGCCATTCAAAATGGCTGTATTGTTGTGTCCCAGGGCCTGTAATGTCCATAGAGCCCTGGCGCTTTTGGCAGTATCCGCAGCAGTAACACCCTCGGCGTAGATTACTACAAATGAATTATTGTTTACCCCGTAACTTCTGATCATGCTGTTGAGATCGGAAACTTTGGGCATCATAAAACCGACAAAATCGTGGTTCATGGTCATCCAGGGGCCAAAGGCCTTCACTGCTCCTGGTATATGATTTTTCTCATAGTGGGTGAAGTCACTCACATCAAGAATTACCATATTGCTGCGGTTAATATTATTGGCCAGCCATTTTACGCTCACCAGGGGGCTGTTGCCTGCCATGGCTGTGCCGATTAACAAAGAGGTACTGAGAATAAAGCCCAGTAGAATGGTACTGAATTTTTTGGTTATATCCATAATTATTCCTCTCAACTTTTGATTTTGGGACGGTGCGCTCTCCTTACCTGCCCCATGAATATTTTACTAATGGCAGCTTGTACTGAACAGCGTATTGAAGCATGGAACCATCGTAAAGCCGCGCGTTTCGATAACCCAGGAGATTATGCAGAACAAAAAAGTCTAAAGCGGCGTATTGGCCGGTATTACAATAAACGATTAACTCCGTGTTCTTGTCCTGGGGGATACCCATGCCTGCTGCCATGGCCTCAAGTTTTTTGAGGGGCAGGATTACGGCTGGAGCCCGGTTAATCCCGGCATTATTCAAAAAGGGCGCCGGTAAATTAACAGCCCCTGGTATATGGCCGTAACGTGCCACATCAGCTCTTTTATGAGTACCAAAAAACTCATTACTGTTGCGGGCATCAACAAATAATACCTGCTTGGAATTGAGATGGGATTTAACATAGGCCAATGTTGCTATCCTGCTGTTGTTCGTCTGGATCTTGAAATTACCAGGCTGAGGGGTTGGCTTTTTATTGTTTATTATCCGCCCTTCAAAGGTCCATTTTGTAAAACCACCGTTAAGATATGAGACCTCGTTATGTCCCATTGCCTCCAGAGCCCATACGGCATAGGAACCCTTGGTGGCATCGCCGGTGGTGTTACCCTGGTCATAAATAATTATCCGGCTGTCTGAGTTTAAGCCAAGCGCCTGCAGCTTTTTGGTAAGATCCGTTGACTGGGGCAGTAATTGGCATTCCTCATCGTCATTATAAGCATTCCAGTCGGCATAGGGCATGTTTACCGCCCCCGGCAGATGGCTGACCTTATAGTTGTTTGCTGTTCTGGTATCAATAAGTACCAGATTTTTGGCATTGAGATTATTGGCCAGCCATCCCGTCTCCACGAGAGCCGGCAGGGAACGGCAGACCGCCGGGGGCACAAAGCCCAGCGGAATCAACAGGGCAATAATATAAATAGCTTTAATTAATTTTATCTTCATGGAATCCCTCCTTATTTAATAAAAAACCAATTGTTAATACCTTTTTCCCAAAAAACATTTACCGTTTGATTGGGGGAGGAATTTTACGGACAATGATTTTTTCATTAGCCGCAGGATCCTTGGAAGTAAGATCTGACTGGGTCAAGAATAATTCCTTATGCCCGTGACAGGAGTTACATGTCTGGTTCTGTGGAGTTCGGAGCTGGATACTGTGTACCGAAGCCGAATTCCAGGTGGGCAGAGCATCATAATTGGCGATGAGATCCTTGGGGCCGGGGGCACCCTTTAATACTGCCTGGAAATAACGTAATGAGGCCAGGGAATCCTTCAGGGCCGGGGTATGACGCACCAGGTTGTATTTATAGGGGTTAGCCGGGCTCCGATCAATATTACGGCCGATCTTAAAGGTAAACAGCGGATTGGATGGGAAAATAACCTCTGGTTTCTGGCCGGCCTGCTTGAAATCAAGCGAGACGTGGCAGTCGGTGCAGTTGAAATATTTATTGGCATGACATACGGCACAGGCCAAGGTTCCGGCCGGGTGAGCATTATGCATGGCAATCTTGGAGCTGCCGGATTTGGCGGCATCAGGATGGCATTGTACGCAGCGCACGGTTTTTACCGCGTAGTAGCGGTCAGCGCCCTTCGGCTGGGTTTCGTGGAGTTCACCGGCTTTATGACAGTCGGTGCATACCATTTGTCCCTTTTCGTAATGGACATCGGCGGTAGCGCCTAATTTACCCATATATTCACCGGCGAAACGGGAGCCGTGGCAGGCGTAGCAGGTTTTATCCATGGGCGGGGTCTTCATGAAACGATGGCGGTTAAGCAGGCCGCCCTTGGCAACTATGGGCCAGGCGACATGACATGAGCCGCAGGTGGAATGGCAGTTGGCGCAGTCTAAGGCCCAGGCCGCCGGCAGCAGAGTTTTGCCCATCTTATGGGGTTTGATGATGGTACCGACAATACTCTTGATGCCGTTAAGCTGATAATGCATGGAATTTTTGAAGGTAGAGGTAATGTCTTCGTGACATTCCCGGCAGACACCACCACCATCCTTTTCGGAAGGATCTTTTATCATGCCCTTATGGGCCTTATCCTTATCATCGACATTCTGCCCTTTATGGCAGTTAACACAGCCGATCTGACCATGATTTGAGTTGACAAAATCTTTGGAAACGCCATAGATATCCCGGCCCCTCACCTGAGGGGCAGTAACGCCTCAACCTGCAATGGCAGCGGCACCAGCGGCCGCCTTGGCACCGTAACGATCCATAGCCTTGAAATCAGTGTGACACTTGATACAGGCGCTGCTGGAGTTATTCTCCTGGGCGGCAGCATTCCCCAGTGGGCTAAACAGGTAGACCACAAAAAGAATAATTGCCCATCTTAATTCTCCTCTCACGTGCATTCTCATTTTTCTCCTCCTTTGTTATAATTATAATGCTGTCTCCCTTAAAGACAGGGGAAACAACGCCTAATATTATACGTTCTGGAGACTAACACAGCGTGGTAGGTACTACAATGTGGCAAATTGTCGCAGGGGGGAGTTTTTTGTGGGGGATGAAAGAGCTATATACCTTGGATTTACAGAAATAGCCAGTTTGTTTTTTTCAGGCTGGTTCGGTAATTATTGGAGAATTCAAAGGCGTGCAACTGGGAGTTTTATGGGACGCTTAGCAAAAAAACCTAAGTTATCATTGATTGACGCAGTATGTCCCGCAGGTCGTCAATCATAAAGGGCTTCTGGATAAAGCCGACTAAGCCTTTACCGACAAAGCGCTGGGTGACCTCCTGCTCGTTGTAACCGCTGGCCATAATCACCTGCACGGTGCTGTCGATGCGCCGCATTTCCCGGTAGGCCTCCTCGCCATCCATATGCGGCATGGTAAGATCCATTAGAACCAGGTTGATTTCAGCGGCTCTGGCTTTGAATGTTTTTGTAGCCTCCCGCCCGTCCGCGGCGGTAATAACGGAAAAGCCCAGATACTCAAGCATCTGGCGGCCGACTGCCCGGATAGTCTCCTCATCATCAACTAAGAGAATTAATCCTTTGCCCTGCCAGTTTTTATCCTGGCGGCCCTCGTTCTTTTCTTTAACCTCCTGATTGGCCACTATGGGAAAGATTAATTTGATCGTTGTGCCCCGGCCGGGTTCCGAGTAGATTTTCAGGGCTCCGTTGTGACCGCGGACAATGCCAAGCACCGCCGCCATGCCCAGCCCCCGACCGGTAAACTTGGTGGTAAAAAACGGGTCAAACATTTTTGACTTGGTTTCTTCATTCATACCGCAGCCGGTATCCGCCACCTCTATATAGGAATAAATACCTTCCGGAAGTTGTTCGTCAATATATGTTTCGGTCAGGTAGTCGCGGTCACATTCCATGGCGCCGGTGGTAATTGAGATAATGCCGGATTTGTCGTTAATGGCATCAGAGGCGTTAATTACCAGATTCATAATTATCTGACGAATCTGGGTGGCATCGGCCTCAATGGGGGGAACCTTGTCGGCCAGATTAAATTTCATCACCGCCTTCTTGCTGATTGATATCTCTAACATATGGGTCATTTCTTCAACGAGTTCGTTGCAGTTTAACTGTTGGATAACAAATTTGCCCTTACCTGAATAGGCCAGCATCTGGCGGCATAGATCGGCCGCTCGCCGTGAGGCGGACTCAATGGCCTCTAAGTTATGACGGGCGGCGGAGAACGGCGATATCTCCGCCAGGGCAAGATCGGCGTTGCCCAGGATGGCCATCAGTAGGTTATTAAAGTCGTGGGCAATGCCGCCGGCCAGCACTCCAAGGCTTTCAAGTTTTTGGACATGCTGCATTTGCAGTAATATCTGTTCCTTCTCCTGCACCTCTTTTTTTTGCTCGGTGATATCCATGATGGTGCCCACTATGCCGGCAACTTCACCACTGTCATTACAAAAAGAGGCCTTGCAGAGCAGGACGTCGCGGATGGTGCCATCGGCATGCTCTACCTTGGTTTCATACTGTTGACGACCGCCCTTATCCCAAAGTGACTGATCGGATTCTTCATAAACTTCGGCTAATTTCAGTTGAGCGGCATTTTTGGTGCCGCAGTTGATTATCTCATCACAGCTGCAGCCGACAAAGTCCGCGAAGGCAGAGTTACAGGCCAGGCATCTTCCCTTATTATCCTTGCAGAAAATAGGATTGCGAACCGTATCAATAATAGTGGAGAGCAAGGTCTCCTTTTCTTTTAAAGCGCTGTAGCTGGTGATATTCTTTATGGCCACTGCCGACTGATTGGCCAGTGATTGATAGATGATTCGTTCGGTTTCACTGAAAACATGGCGTTGCAGTGTATGGCCTATTAAAACGCCTAAGACCTCGTCACCCAGCATCATCGGGGCGCATATGGCTGAGGTTATTTTTTTCTTAAAGACTATGGGCGGCACAGTGAAACGCTGTTCAGTCTCGTGGTCGATAACCGTGATCATCCGCTTTTCTTTCAGCACTATGGTTGACAGTCCCTGTCCCTCTTCCAGGATATAATTGTCGACCATTGTCGGCGGGAAACCGATGGTATGGCGGATAACTAAGGAATTATCATTGTCGCCAAGGAGCAGGAGGGTAGAAAAATCAAGGTGTAATAAGTCTTTAGCGGTTTGGTCGCAGATACGGTAAAGTTCTCTGCTGTTGGAGGTTAAGAGCAGTTTGTGGGAAAAAACCAGCAGATCGTTTAATAATTTATCCCGATCCTGTAATTCCTCGGCCAGGACAGCCGCGCGGGATGCTATATCCGTATCGTTTGTCATAATTTTTCTAATATCAGATGTTTCATATTACATTCATGCCCGATCTCTTGGGCGTAACGAAGCATAAAAGTCCCGGCAGGGCCGACACAATTGGCAGGTGACTTTCATGAAAATCATAAAAAATAATCCTCCTTAAATTTCTATCACGCAAATTGAAAATTTGCTATGAAAAAACTTATATTTTGAGTGGCAATTGACATTTGTCCGGTCGTTTGTTGAGAACTGAGAATGTGGCCATATGTAGTATATAAGTAGTACATAAATGAGGTAATATAGCGGCATAAGGCCGTGGGAAACTATAACCGGTTGATTTTACCGGGGGCTTTTAAGCACCATCGGCGGAACAATTTTATAGCGAGAAAAAAGTCCTACCCTCAAATGGGCAAGTTGGTTATATTGACAAGTCGATTGCCGGTAACGGCCGTTAATCAAACGGGCCTGGTTGGTTCGGCTGATTCACTCTTGTTGGTCATGTCTTTTACAGGACGTAGAGAGTTTCAGGTTATAAATCAGTAAAGGTAATTTATGAAAATAATTGTTAATGGTGAGGAACGGTTTCTTGAGGCTGAGGTTCTGGTTACCGATTATGTCAAATCCCTTGACCTTGATCCGGAAACGGTGGTGGTTGAGGTAGACGGCAGGATAATTACCCGCCAGGACTATCAATCCACCCTGCTCCTTGACGGCGCTGAAGTGGAATTAATCCGTTTCATCGGAGGGGGTTCAAGATGTTGACTATTGCCGATAAGAAATTTACCTCCCGCCTTTTCGTGGGGACCGGTAAGTTTTCGTCCTCTGATATTATGCGTCAGGCCTTGGAGGCCTCCGAATGTGAGATGGTAACCGTGGCTTTGCGCCGGGTTGAATTAGATGATCCTGGTGATGATATTATGCGGGCTATCGGCGGCGGGAAATTCTTTTTTCTCCCCAATACGGCCGGGGCTCGAGACGCGGTGGAGGCTGTGCGTCTGGCCCGTCTGGCCCGGGCGGCCGGGGGCGGGAACTGGCTTAAATTAGAGGTCACCCCCGATCCCCGTACCCTGCTTCCTGATCCGGTGGAGACCTTAAAGGCGGCGGAGGAATTAGTACGGGATGGTTTTGTTGTTCTGCCCTATATCAATGCCGATCCGGTTCTGGCTCTGCGTTTACAGGAAGCGGGAACAGCGGCGGTGATGCCCCTTGGCGCCCCTATCGGCACTAATCGCGGCCTCCTTACCCGTCCCCTTCTGGAAATTATTATTGAACAGCTGGAGGTGCCGGTGGTTGTGGATGCCGGTATCGGCACCCCCTCGCAGGCGGCAGCGGCCATGGAGATGGGAGCTGATGCCGTTCTGGTTAATACCGCCATTGCCGTGGCTGGTGATCCGGTGGCGATGGCCTCCGCCTTTGGGCAGGCGGTTATTGCTGGCCGCCGGGCCTATGAGGCTGGTCTGGGTGCCATTGCCTGCCGGGCGGCGGCCTCGTCACCTCAAACCGGGCTTGAATTTCTGCGATGAGTAAATTCAGCCTGCCTGATTTTAATAAATTACGGGATATGAGCCGCCGGGCCGATGACACCGCGGTACAAGAGGCCTTAAGAACCAAGCGGCCCACTCTGAATGACCTTGCGGCCCTCCTGTCACCTGCCGCCGGCCGCCATATTACAGCCCTGGCCGCTCGTTCGGCCGAGATTACCCGGCAGCGTTTCGGATCCGCCATTCAGATTTACGCCCCGATCTATGTCTCCAATTATTGCGTTAATCGTTGTGTCTATTGTGGGTTTTCCTCCGGCAACAAGATAAAGAGGCGGGTTCTGGATATAGATGAGGCCGCTCGTGAGGCGGAACTTATTAAAGGCCGCGGGGTTAATCATATTCTTCTGGTCTCCGGCGAGGCCCCGGAGCGGGCCGGCGTTGATTATTTTGTTGCCCTGGCTCAGCGGCTGCGGGAGCATTTTGCCGCTATTTCCATCGAGATTCAGCCCCTGGATGAGGATGAATACGCCCGGCTCTTCGCGGCCGGGATTACCAGCGTGGCAGTATACCAGGAGACCTATGACCGGGAGTTGTATCCTACTCTGCATCTGAGCGGTAAAAAACGTGATTATGATTATCGTCTTGCCACCCCGCAACGGGCGGCGGCGGCAGGGATGCGGGAGGTCGGCATCGGCGCTTTGCTGGGTTTAAGCGACTGGCGGGCCGAGGGCATGGCTCTTGGAATGCATCTTGCCTGGCTGCGGCATCAGTTCTGGCGTACAGCCCTCACCGTTTCTTTTCCGCGCCTGCAACCCGCCGCCGGTGGGTTCACCGCCCTGCAGGTGGTAGGTGAACGACAGTTAAGCCAGCTCCTTTTCGCCCTCCGTATCTTTGATCATGATGTGGGACTCTTGATTTCCACCAGGGAGGAGGCTCGTTATCGGGACGGCATGCTGGGCCTGGGGCCCACCCGCTATTCAGCCGGTTCCTGCACCGCCCCGGGCGGTTACAGCGATGAGCAGGAGGCCACCGAACAGTTTGAGGTCGATGATCACCGCTCGGTTGATGAGGTCTGTGCTGTTATTCGTCAGAGGGGTCTGGAACCAGTACGTAAGGACTGGGATGCTGGTTTTCAAATGGCGGCCTCCGGCTGACTTTTTCCGGCTTTTGTCTGTCAGGCATGTAAACATATGAACACCCTGGTATGCGCCCCTGAAACGCTTACAATTAGGGGGATTACCTGCTATGGGAGTGTCGTTTGTCAAGTTAGACGATTTTGTTATTTTATTGTTTTGTTATTTTATATAAGGGAGAAAAATAATGGCAGATTTAAAAAAGATGTACTCCACAATTCTTGGTGATCATTTCCCCTTGGAGATGACTATTTCCTTCGACGATCAGCGCTTGATCTATAAAAAGAGAACCTGGAAAATAACCTCGGCGGACGGCAGTGTTGATGAGCGGGGCTTGCGTTATGGCGAAAACCCCAATCAGGAGGCCGCGCTCTATGAACTGGTGAACGGTAATCTTACCCTGGGAGATTGTAAATTCATTGAGCCTAACAACGGTCTGGTGAGTGCCATAAGTGATGAGGATATGCTCCAGGCCGGTAAACATCCCGGTAAAATCAATCTAACCGATATTGATAATGCCTTAAATATCATCAAATATATGCCGGAGACTCCGGCGGCGGTTATTTTAAAGCATAATAATCCATGTGGAGCCTCTTTGGGTGATTCATTGAGCGCGGCCTATGAGCGGGCCAACCGGGCCGATCGTATTGCCGCCTTTGGCGGTTGTGTGGCCCTGAATCGCACCTGCGATAAGGATACGGCCATGGCAATCAGCAAGAATTATCTTGAGGTGGTAGTGGCGCCGGACTTTGAGGAGGGGGCGGTTGATATTTTAAAGAGCCGCAAAAATTTACGGATTGTCCAGATTCCCCGCATGGATCGTCTGCGGGATTATGAGCATTTCCGCTATGTTGATTTTAAAAGCCTGATTGACGGCGGAATTATTGTCCAGCAGTCGGCCATTAACAGTATTCGTTCCGCGGCCGATTTAAAACCGGCGGTTACCACCTACAAAGGCAAAGAGTACCGGGTGGAGCGGGAGCCTGATCAGCGGGAGATTGATGATATGATTTTTGGCTGGGCCGTGGAGCACGGGGTCAGCTCCAACTCGGTACTCTATGTCAAAAATGGCTGTACGGTGGGAGTAGGTACCGGTGAGCAGGACAGGGTAGGGGTGGCCGAGATCGCCGTTCATAAGGCCTATATCAAATACGCCGATGCCCTTTGCTTTGATAAACACGGTATTCCCTATGGTGATTTATTACTGGCTGTTGAACAGGGCAGCCGTAAACAGTCCGAGTTGGACGAAATTGATGAACAGACCAAGGCAGATAAGGCAGGACTAACAGGTTCGGTGATGATCTCTGACGCCTTCTTCCCCTTCCGGGACGGGGCGGATGTCGGAATCAGGCAGGGGGTGAGCGCCATTATCCAGTCCGGTGGCTCCATGCGTGATTTTGAGACCATTGAGGCCTGCAATGAGGCTGATGTGGCCATGAAGTTCACCGGTCAACGTTCCTTTAAACACTAAAAACACTAAAAAATATTAATCCGGTGACTGGACGGGGGGGGAATATAAGTGCCTTGGGAGAGGTACTGAGCGGTTATACCAAGCGCCGTAACTGGCAGCGTCAACTGGGGCTTAACCAGGTATTCCTCTTTTGGAATGAGGTGTTGGCCCCTGAAATAACCGCTCACGCCCGGCCTAAGGTTATCAAGGGAGATACCCTGTGGCTTGAGGTCTCTGACCCGGTTTGGAGCCAGCAGCTTCAATTTGAGACCAGCGCCATTCTGCAACGTCTGAATGGCCGCCTGACCGCCCTGTCCGGAGGGGAGGGCGAAAAGTTGCAACTGCGGGAGATTCGTTTTAAGCTCTGCCGCGGCCCCTGGCGGCAGGACGTCAAAACCGTGGAATCCCCTCCATCCCCCAGGCCGGTTGATGCCGCCCGGCAGGTTGAATTTAATCAGCTGACCGCCGATATGGAGGACAAGGAAGTCAGGGAGACCCTGCGGCGTCTGTGGTTGATTATGGAGTTGGGAAATATGAGGCGGAGGCCGGAGGACGGATAGGGGCTGTGCCGGGGTCAGTCTTCTTCGGTAAAAAAGTCAATGAGTTTAATGATGATTTTATAAAAGGGAATCTCTGCCGCCTCTCTTACCTGTTCGGCAAAGATTGTAAACCAGGGCCGGAAGTAGGTCTTTAAAAATTCCTGTTCCGCCTCAAGCATGTCGTTGGCGGTGAGTAAACCCAAGAACTCCAGTTCATTGACAATATGATCGGCTACTTCGTAATCATCGCTTAAATCAAAGCCGTTCCGGCGGTAAAAATCTCTTACTTCGTCGGTGGATTCGTTGAGCAGGGTACCTGACTTGCTTAAATAAACGGAGCCATAGGGTGAGGCGTAAACACCGCCCGCGGCGCTGATGAAGAGGCGGGTATGCTCAGTCTGGATAATTTCAAGCTCATGGGATGAGGCGGGGTCAAAGCTCAGGGCCGCGGCCTCCTCCTGCCATTGGAGTGAGTTAAGAAGCTCTAAAAGCTGTTCTTTGAAATTCTCATTCAGCCATTCTGCTTCCGGATAGCGCATGGCCTGAGCTAAGAAACGATAAATGGCACTTAATTGTTTGTTCTCGGTCATAGTTTTTTTATTCAGCGGGGGTAACAAATTCCCCTAAGTAGTTACGTTTATTGATTAATGCGTAATCGTTCAGCCAAGGCAACAAATTGCCCTTAACTGTGAGCTGTAACCGTTCAGGAAAGCGAAGACTCCGGATGTGCTCCAGCTCGGAGTCTTCGCTTACCTCGTTCGTTTTGGCCACCGAGTCTGTACACCCCGTACGTGAGGTGGCCAAAAGGGACGAAAATGGGGTGCAGCTGAACGGTTACAGCTCACAGTTAAGGGCAATTTGTTGCCTTGGCTGAACGATTACGCATTAA
>DRPV01000023.1 GCA_011330685.1 Desulfobacterales bacterium | reverse complement strand
CCGGCCCTTTTCTTCATGCAGATAAACTCCGCAGCCACAGCCGCAATAGACACAGGTAGTAAGAATATCGCGCATACCCTTCGACTCCTCGCTAAGGTTATTGCCGGAATATACAGACTATAAATTCAACAACTCCCACGCCCAGTTACCCTGAGAGTTAAAGACAGTTTATACCCCCGTCCAAATAATTACAAATTTATCCGGCTTAAATGTTACTACCGTTGTAACCATTCAGCTGCACTCCATCCCGGAGTCTTCGCTTTCCTGAACGGTTACGAGTTTCGGGTAATTTATTGCCTTTGCTGAATAGTTACCCGCCGTTTTACTTAATTGCCACATCATTTTCATCTAACGGATTGTTTCGACCAATTTTTGCTAAAGCATGGTCAAACTTTTCTCTATTGCCTCTCAAGGCACGGCTCTCAAGATATTCCTGAGTTCGCAATGCAGACATCTTCTCGGCAAGAGCTGTGGATATAAATTGGTTTATAGAAATACCTTCTTCTTTTGATATTGCTTTCACTTCTTTATGAAGGAAATCAGGTAATCTTAAGCTTACTGTACTCATAATAGCCCCCTCTCTTTTAGAAACTCCCAAGGAGTTACAGCCTTTATGCCAAATTTAGAGATTTTCTTAAAATCTTTTTTATTAAATGTAATTATATGTTGGCTTTTGGCCTTAACAGCTACCTCTAAAACTAAATCATCCTTTGGGTCTTTAAGGAATGGCCGCCACAGATAATTAATTTTGTGTTTATTGGAAGCAAAACAAGCATAATCAAGGATGTCATCTAAATCTGAAACTGTGAGATTAGTTTGATTTAGGAACCTATGGGCTACCGATTCATATTCCATTATTAATGGCACAGAAATGTTTGTTTCGAATTCATTGTTACCAACAAGACTAAGCAGGTAAAAAGAAGCTCCAGTATCATTTTTAAGTGCTGAAATAAATATATTAGTATCAATGACAATTTGAATCTTTTTCATTTTGGTATTATATATGATGCTCTGGTAAAAAGTCCACATTTGGCAATTTTACCATAGGTACCCCCTTGAAATCATTATGGGCAGAATTAGACCTTTCGACTTTTTACGATAGTATCATATATAGCATCCTATGCAATGTCAAAAAGTATTTCGTGAAAGATAACACAGAATTTATGTAACCGTTCAACAGAGGCAAAATTACCCTCAACGCGTAAACAGGAACGTAAGCGCTTACAGTTAGGGGGCTATGAAGTTGGCTGTGGTTAATTGATCGCTTACAGCATCTCAAACAGTTCCTTTTCCTGCCGCCGCAGTCTTTTGGCGGAGACCGGCACCACGGTCTTTAACTCCTGGGCGAAGATGGAGACCCGGAATTCAGCGACCATGAGCCGGTATTTTACCAGCAGCTCTTCAGCCGCCCGGCGGCTCTCCGGCACCTCAATGGCGGCAACCCGGCGGGCGGCCTCGGCCAACCGCTCATCATAGGGGGCCACAATCTCCTCCTTTTTCAGATCCTGAGCCGGAGCGGCATGAGCCCGTTCCACTCTGATCCGCAGCGCCTTGAGATAACGGGGAACATACCGCAGCGCCGGGGAGAACGAGGTTAAAAAATCAGGCGGCAGAATCAAATCCAGCTGCCGGCGGTACTCCTTAAAACGCCGCTTATTAAGGGGATCAGCCGCGGCCCGGCCCTCAAATTTATTCACCGTCTCCACAACCCGCCGCCGCTCCCGCAGGGCCTCTTCCACTAAGACGAAAAACTCCCCGGCCCGCCGGAAAAATTCACCGGCCCGCAGCCGCTCCACCTCAGCCTCAAAATCATGACCGGGCAATTCGCCCTTCTCAATGGGCAGAGCCGCCCGCAGCACGGCCTCCAAAAGGGCCGCGTTGACCTCCCGCATGGCGCCCAGTCCCTGGAAAAGCGGCCAGTCGGCCTGGGTGAGTTTAAACCTCCGGGCCGCCTCCCGAACCTGCTTGCTCAGGGCGGTCTTATACATCTCCAGCAGCCCCTGGCGATTATACTGCCTCGCCTCCTCCGGTGACAGACAGAGCCTTAAGCCTACCCTGTCCCCGCCTACCGCCTTCAGGGCCGGAATGGCGTAACCGGCCAGACGGCCCTGCTGGTCACGCAGGGCAATCCTCTCCGGCAGCCCGGCCAACTCCCGGGGTGAGAAGGCCTGCCGTTCCCATTTCTGCCGCAGATCATGCAGGGAGGCCGTCGGCTTTTCCCCGCCTTGGAATCTCAAAAGATCGGTAAAACGGCGGCTGGCCTTGACCACCTTGCCGCCCTCGGCAAGCAGACAATAACGCATCATCAGGTGATCCGGCAGCTGCACGGCGGCCAGGGCGCT
>DRPV01000022.1 GCA_011330685.1 Desulfobacterales bacterium | reverse complement strand
TACACCGATAATCCGGCTCTCCCGGTCACGGATGGGGGCGCCACTGTCGGCAATGCTGCGCTCTACACCATTTCTGTCAATGAGGGCGGTGTGGTTGGCGAGATCAACAATCTGGCCGTATTTCAGTACCTTGGGCACCGGGTTTTCCTGTGGGCGCCTGGTGAATTCGTCAATAATATTAAAGACTTCGGCTATGGGATGCCCCGCGGCCTCTTCCTGCGTCCAGCCGGTGAGCTGCTCACTTACCCGGTTAAGAAGGATAACCCGGCCTTCAATATCAGTGGTAATAACTCCGTCGCCAATACTGCGCAGGGTAACGGCGAGACGTTCCCTCTCAGCCTCCAGGGCCTTCTGGATTGCCTGGCGCTCTGTAACCTCGTTTTCCAGGGAAAAATTGGTTTCCTCAAGCTCGGCGGTACGCAGAGCTACCATCTCCTCGAGGTTATCTTTGTACTCCTCAAGTTTGGTATGAATAATTTTAACCCGCTGGTAATAGAGGCTGAAGGCAAAAATAACAAAAAAAGTGGCAGTATTTATAGCTCCGCTGAAGGGCGACAGCATGTGCCAGATATGCTCGCGGCCGCTCAGGATGAGAATTTGTTTTATGAGGTGGCCGCAGGAACGGGAAACGGCAAAAACGACAAACGCAAGTGTGAAGAGCATAATATAATGGCGGAATATATCTTCGCGGCGTCCTCGATACCAGCCCCAGGCCTGTTGCAGGCAGCCTATGGCCAGCAGCAGGGCCAGAATTGAGCCGACACTGTCAATAATCTCCACCGGAGCCCAGGAGACAATCACTGCCGCCGCCATTTTTTCAGGGCCAGAAAAAGGAAATACAGGGCCGGTAAAAGGAGAAGATGATCCAAACGGGAGAGGTAAAACAACAGGTCGGCGCTGGAATGGATGGTAAATGCTATATGATGGCCGCCCTGGTTTTGAAATTGGCTGGGTGGGATATATTCGGCCAGCCAATGGCCGCTGAAGGTCAGCAGGTTCCAAAGCAGGATGAAGATGAGAAAGGTTGTGAATTGCGGCCAGCCGGAGGCGGAATGGCGTTCACACCAGGTACTGATTAAAAGATAGACCATCCCGGCCATAAAGAGCAGATGCCCTGCCTGATGGGCCACCAGACCTTCAGTGCCGCCATGATGCTGCACCGCGAGGGCAGGAGCGGCCCGGAGAACGACAAGGCAGAGAGTAGTTAAGGCGGAAAATCTCTTCATGGCATTAATCGTAAAAATATTTGCTGAGCACCTGCTTTATGTCTCAAATACTTCGCTGACGTTACACATCCGGAGAATTATAAACTAATGCGGAGCGCGTTGTCAAATTAATCGGATAATTAGTGCAATAAAATGGGAGGATTGCCCTGCCCTGTCAGCTTGTCGGGTAATGCCGTTACACTAATCGTAAGCGATCAATTAATCATACCCAACTTCATATATCCCCCTGACTGCAAGCGTTTCTGAGGGTTACCAGCAACAGGCAGAGGGCTGAGGCGGCCAGAGCCGCCCCGATAAAGAAGGCGTTTCGAGCCCCAAGTCTGGCCCAGAATACCCCGAAAAGCAGGCTGGCCGGCAGGGTGGCGAATCCTACCACACCATGATACCAGCCATAGGCCCGGCCGCGCCCCTGGGGCGGAGTGAAATCAGCCACCAGGGCCCGTTCCGCCCCCTCTGTTAATCCGTAATAGAGACCGTAGAGGAGAAGAAGTCCACATAGGGTTTTAAGATGAGTGGTAATGGGTATAGCGGTGTAAACGATAAGATAAACAAACCAGCCACCCACAATTGCTGCGCGGCGGCCCAGACGGTCGGCCAGCCAGCCGCCGGGCATACTACAGATTATTTTGGCGATATGTAATAATATCCAGAGGCTGATTACCCACCCCAGGCCCAGGACGAATTTGGTTTGGGCGTAGAAGATGATGAATAAATCGGAGCTGTTACCGAGGGTGAAGACGGCCGCTGCCAGCAGAAAGAGGAAAAAACGGGGCGGCAGGGGGCCAGAGGTGGTGAAACGTGAGGCAGAGGTCGGTGAAGCGGGGATGGAACTGACTTTTTCTTTGACCAGACGCCAGAGAAAGATAGTGGCAGTCAGGCCTGGAAGGGCGGCCAGGGCAAATAACCAGCGCAGGGCGTACATCTCCCGCGGCCCGGCCTGGGTAATGCCCTGCTGCCAGAGCAAAGTCCGGCCCAGCATCAGGTATAGGAAGACGGCGGCGAGCAGGGGGCCGCCCACCGCGCCGCCGTGATCCATCAGACGGTGAAAACTGAAGGCCCGGCCCCTGATTTCAGCGGTTATTGATTCGCTGAGCAGGGCGTCACGGGGGGCGGTGCGGATACCTTTACCGATGCGGTCGCCAAGCCGGAGGGCCGCCACCTGCCAGCCGGCCCCGGCTAAAGCGGTGAGCGGCCGGATAATATTTGACACGGCGTAGCCGGCTAAAGCCAGGGGCTTACGCCGCCGCAGGCGGTCGCTGAGGCGGCCGGAATATAATTTAAGCAGGCTGGCCGTGCTCTCGGAAATCCCTTCCATGAGGCCGATGTAAACCGCGACCATAGCCGACGGCATGAAACCGCTGAAAAAAATCGGCAGAAGGGGATAGATCATCTCGCTGGAGAGGTCATTACAGAAACTAACCAGACCAAAGGCCAATACATTGCCGCCTAAAATATCCCGCCACTGTCCCTTCCCCGCCCTTTTCACCGGCTGGTTCTCCCTGTAATTATTTCGTGGATATTCTGTGAACGCTTAAGGGCTATGAAAAAACCCGCCTTTTCTCCCTGTGAGAAAGGCGGGTCTTATTATCTGGTGGTGGAGCTGGGCGGGATCGAACCGCCGGCCTATACGTTGCGAACGTATCGCTCTCCCAACTGAGCTACAGCCCCATAAACGTGTGATTAATATCGCAGAGCGCAGAAAATATCAAGTTATTTCAGCAATCAGGGGACAGAAGACAGGAGACAGGAAATAGAACGTTCCACCGTTGTCTGCTGCTGACTTTTTTTATACCTTTTACAGGTTGTCTGTTTTTCTTAAAAGGAACACCGCAGTCTTATATGAGATGAATATGATGGCTACCCAGGAAATTAGTAATATAGCATTCATGAATTTTCCTTATTGATAAGTGTTTTTCTTCTACTTTCTGTCTCCTGTCCCCTGTCTTCTGATTCAGTATAAATCGTCATAAACCATTTCGTCGGCGCTTAATTTCCTGCTGTCCATGGCATTCCAGACATGGCCGATATAGGCGAGGACAAAGGGGATCAGCAGGGCCACATAGGTCATGATTGTCAGGGTGTAATGACTGCTTGAGGCGTTATAGATGGTCAGGCTGGACTGGAGATCGACCTTTGAGGGGTAGAAGGCGGTATTGTTATAGCCGGCGGTGAAGAAGACGGTCAGGCCCACCAGGATAGTGCCGGGGCCGGCCATCCAGATGGCCGCTCTGCCCTTGGAGCGGGCCGCTGAGATTACCCCGGCGATAACCAGCAGCAGGCCGGCAAGCAGCATAATAAGACTTAAAGGGCTGGCCAGCAGGTTGCTGAGGTATTTACCGGGTACCATGGATACTACCCCGGCCGCATCG
>DRPV01000021.1 GCA_011330685.1 Desulfobacterales bacterium | reverse complement strand
ATGCCGTTGGCGGTGATTTCGTTGGCCACCCGGTTTTTAAAAATAGCCAGGCTGTCAGTGGAAAAAAGGCTGAGACAGAAGACCGTCAGCAGGATATGCACCCCTAAGAAAAGCAGACGACGCTTAAAGGGCATGGCAGGCAGACGGCGGCGAATGAGGCGGCGGTCAAAAAGCGCCTGAATAATAATCGTCAACAGGGCCGTGGCCAGCAAAAGCCAGAGGACATGATAGGTCTCCCAGATATTAACAAAGACTTCGTTGGGATAGATGAGATAATCTACGGCTACCAGATTGAAACGGGCGTTAAACTCGGCGAAGAAGAAAAATTCGGCAATGGATAAATAAATAAAGCCAAAGATAGCCGCCATGGAAAAAAAGCGGGCCGCTAAACGGCGCAAGATGGATTCGCCCGTCAAATTGGGCAGCAGGGTCAAAATTAGAGTAAGAATCAGCAAAAGCGGCGGCAAGACCAACAGATCATTCACCACCCCCAGCCCCAGAATTATAAATTCCTGAGAGGCTGAGACCTGGAAATTGCGGCCCATAACTGCCCAAAGAACAATACGCAGCACAACAGACAACAGCAGATAAACAGCCCCCATGGTCAGCAGGGGGCGATAACGGCCTTTAAGGCCGGAGCTTATAAAATTAGGTTCAGCGGCAGACATCTTTATTTTTCTCCTTCTTCAACAGTATCAGCCTCGCCTGCCGGCAGAGGCGGAATAACCAGCCCCAGAGAGGCCCCGATGCGGCGCACCAACTCAATAAAACGATGCGGCATTGGTAGATCACGCTCAACCAGTAAAATCCCATAATCCTGGTTTTGCGAGAGAATTATGGAATTATCCACTCCCTCCTGATAGTCGCACAAGACCATGATACGCAAGGCGTCAGTAAGAGGAATCCTGAGCTGCGGCAAATCAGCAGTCAGGCAGTTCAGAATATCATCAATCTCCTGGGATTCACTTTGAGCAAATTCCTGAAAAGTGGGTTCCGGATTAACAATCCCGAAACAACGATTTATCGCCGCTCCGGTCAATTTATTATGATAATGCCGTTCCCGCTCCGGAAATCGGCGGCTCACAACCTCACGCAGGTCACGAAAGGCAATCATTTTGACAATCTCAACCCCCTCCCGAAGAACGGGAACTAATTTAGATTCATTTTCCATTTTGTCAATTTTTAGTTTTTCTTTTTGTGTTTTTCGGTAACTATTCAACTGATTCAACCTCATAAATCAGGCCTCTGTTTTAAAAGCAGCAACTACCGTGTCATTCCAGGCTTGGCCGTTACCAGGAGGTCTTATGCCTGAAAATATTACACGGCTGATTTTTTACTATTGGCCTTTCAATGAATGCAGGTTAAATAACACAAACTACAAGCCGGGGTCAATCTAACATTTCAGGTGAATTTACTGCTCCTGCTTCCAAGTAACAAATGATGGTTCCTATTTTTCGTTGACAGGATTGACAGGATGTTTTCTTTGTTTTTTATCCAGTTGTTCCTGTTAATCCCGTCTAAACAAATAAGGTTAGATTGTGTGAGGAACGAACCATAATCTGAACCATATCTTCTTTATACAAATAGTCCGTGCAGAAAATATTACCGAAAAAAAGGCGGCAGGGCTTTATCAAATGTCGGCATCCAGGTTTTTTGCCTGAATGCCGACAGAGAGAAAATGGGGGCAGATCTTGAAAAGTTAGTTAGAGATAAAATAATTAACATGGCCTTTCATGTTAATTTTATTACGGCCCCTTATGCCATTTATAGTTCGGGTCACATGACTTGATGCTCAATATAGGTCATCCAAGGCAGCGTCGTCCCTCCAAAACGCATCCTCAACTTCACGCACTTTTTGGATTATGCCAAAGCAGGTCTTGGCTGT
>DRPV01000020.1 GCA_011330685.1 Desulfobacterales bacterium | reverse complement strand
TCTGGCCGCCGGAGTCCGAGCTGCCGGAGGTTATGTTCTTTCTTGAGTTCTTGGGATTCACCCCTCAGGCCGCCGACGAGGCCTTGGGCCGTTTAAGCGCCCTGGATACGGCCTGTGCGGCTCATGCTCCATATTCAACCCATCCCCGTCTTATCCAGGGGGTGAAGGCCAGGGCAAAGGCCCGGCGGGAGATTTTCCCGATTCATACGGCAGAATCAGCCGCCGAGATTGCCTTTCTAACTGATGGCAGCGGCCCATTACGGCCGTTTCTTGAGGAGCGTCTTGGTCGGTTGGATTTTTTTACTCCCCCTGGCTGCGGAGCGGTGGAGTATCTTGACCGTTTAAAGGTTCTGGACGGTGAGACCCTGTGTGTACATTGTGTTCATATCACCGAGGCTGAGGTGGAGATATTAGCCCGGCGCGGGGCGCAGGTCTGTTTATGTCCGGGCAGTAATCGTTTTTTAGGGGTTGGCCGGGCCCCGGCAGCCCTGCTTTTGCGGCATGGCCTGCAGCCCTGCCTGGGAACGGACAGCCTGACCAGTAATTCTTCACTTGATCTCTGGCGGGAGATGCGTCTCCTGCAGGAGGATAACCCCGCTTTGGCTCCGGAGGAAATTTTTAAAATGGCGACCATCAACGGGGCAATGGCCTTGGGACGTGAAGAATTCGGCAGCCTGGAGCCTGGAAAAACGGCCCGGATGCTGGCGGTGCGCTGTGAGCGGCGGCCTGAGGATGTGTTTTCTTTCTTAGTCAGCGGCGAACATAGGGTAGCATGGTTAGAGGAGTCAAATGGTTCTTAATGATAAAATAAGCATCGGCATGGTGAATTTTATTAATACCGCGCCCCTCTACGAGGTCTGGAAGGAACGGGCCGCGGCGGCCCCCCATGAGGACTGGCAGGTAATTGAGGGGCCGCCCAGCCGTTTGAACCGGATGCTCTATAATGGCGAGTTGGATCTGGGCTTTATTTCCTCACATGAATACGCCCTTCATCCAGATAAATACCGGATTTTGGACGGCCTCTCCATCAGCGCCCAGGGTGAGGTCGGCAGTGTTTTTTTGTTCTCGGAACTGCCCATTGCCGCTTTAGATGGTAGAGCGGTGGCCTTAAGTCCCCAATCCCAGACTTCCAACGCCCTGATCAGGATTATCTTAGAGGATTATTATCATATCCGGCCCCATTACGTGGAATCGGGTGAGGCCCCGGCCCGTCTCGCCATTGGTGATCGGGCCTTACGCCTGAAAGCTGAGAACCGCTTTCCCCTGGTGCTTGATTTAAGTCAGGAGTGGCAGCGACACAGTGGACTGCCCTTTGTCTTCGCAATCTGGGCCGTGCGGGAGGAGTGCTGGAAAAATCGGGGGGCGGAGGTTCGGGCCATTCAGCGGGAGCTGTTAACCTGTGTGGAGATCGGCCGCCGGCGTTTAAAGGAGATAAGCGCCGGGGTGGCGGAGCGGATTCCCATGCCGCCTGCCGCCTGCCACGAATATCTGCGGAGAATTGAGTTTGATCTCAGCCCGGCCAAGGTGCAGGGTCTGAGCCGGTTTTATCAAAAATTAATCGACAGGCGTGAGGTTAGTCCCAGGGCTTTGCCTCTTAAAATATTGTAGCAACGTAATTGTTATTAATACGAAGAACAAAAAAACACGAAAGATACGAAAAATGCAAAATGCCGCCGAGAAAAAGAAATTCGTAAAGGAAAAATTTTCTTCCATTAGTAATAATTATGACCTGATAAATTCCTTGGTCAGCTTTCGTATCGACCGCTATTGGCGCTGGGTGACCACGAGAGAGCTGCGCCCCTTTCCCAAGGGGGCGGTTCTGGATCTCTGCGCCGGTACCATGCCTCTCGCCCTGGAGTTGACCCGTCAGGCCCCGGAACGCCGGGTGCTGGCCGTTGATTTTTGTGAGGATATGATCCGGGCCGGGCTCAAGACCCTGCCCGCTGATGAACGGCGGCAACGGATTACCCCGGTCTGCGGCGATGGTGAAGATATCCCGGCTGCCGATAACAGTTTCTGGGGTTGTACCGTGGCCTTCGGGGTGCGTAATATTTCCCGGCCGCAGCGGGGCCTGGAGGAGATGTACCGGGTGCTG
>DRPV01000019.1 GCA_011330685.1 Desulfobacterales bacterium | reverse complement strand
GCAAAAAGGCTGGAGTCCTGCTTGAACATGGCAATTATGTTGTCGGCATGCCCCATTTCCAGAAAATCTTTGATAACCACCTTCGTTTCTTTGTCGCTGACCTTAAAATGCTCCATTTTTTAACCGCTCCCCTCATTTCAGCTCTATCGCTCAGGCGTAACCGTTCAGGCCATAAACAGCCGCAGCCCGTTTAACAGCGCCCCTATGAGCACCAGTACGGTTAAAACAGCACAGCTGACAGCGAGAATTTTATGCCTGATGTTCTCCGCGCGTCGTTCAGTGTATCCTAAAAGATAGCCGATAAGGGCTCCGGCCGCTATGCCGCCGCCATGGCCCCAGTTGTTGATGCCCGGAATCAGCAGGCCAAAAACAAAAATAGCTATAGCCCAGCCTCCCACCTGCCTGAAAACCAGGCGGCCGTATGTACCGCCCCGGCTCTTACCATAATAGAGTATTGCCCCAAGCAGGGCGCATATTGCCGCCGAAGCGCCAATGGTCAGACTGACTCCGGCCAGGAAGGAGAGAAAAAAGCCGCCCACACCGCCTATGGTGTAAATAGCGAATGTCCGATAACTGCCATATTCACTGACGGCCAGCGGCCCTATCTCCCACAGGGCAATCATATTGAACAGAATATGCATCAGGCCGCCGTGTAGATAATTAGCGGCAATCAGTGACCACCAATTATGAAATTGGATGATGGGGATGGTACCCGTGGCCCCTAATACCAGGAGGCTTCTGTTGTCCGGTGATAAAAATCGAAAGGGATTAGGGTTGAGACTCACACCGCGTGAACTAATCAGCAGGGATAAAATGTACATCCCGATATTGACATAGATGATTAATTTTATAAGTCCGTAGTTATCGGAGAAGCCGGCGAACAATGGGGTGTTCTTCCACCAGGCCCCCGGCCTGCGCAGGCCGCAATGCGGGCAGCGGGCGATATCACGGCTGATCAGCCGTCGGCAATTAGGACAGAGCAGCGAATTTCTGTGTTGTGGCAAGGTTATGGCTCCCAGGAAGATATTGCACAGATTTTGCAGTCAAGGGCTGTAAATCAGTAATCAGTGGAATAGATGGTATTGTAGCGCACGGGAAAGGCCTCGGGTTGAGAGGGCAGGGGCAGGAGCAGCTGGTCATGAACGCTGAGCCATTGGTAGTCCGGCCGCAGACGGCGTATCTTGCCATCCTCCGGCGGTTTGGAGTAGATTGAATTGCGATAAATTACGTGCAGGATACCCACTCCGCAGTCATCACCCATATCCACCATATAACGGTCAACAAAATTATCGAATCGCATCCGGTGTTCTTTGGCCAGGCGGGCAACATCAGTAACTGGTACTTTAATAAGCACGTATTTACTTACTCCACGTTCACTGATTCTGGTAAGGGTGCGGGCCTCGGCACTGGAGACATAAATCGTGGAGATAAACGGCATGCGTTTAAGGAATTGAGCGGCCACCACGGCGGCGGTGCGGCGACCGCCGACGGAGTGATGAAAACCATAATTCTCAAACAATTTATGATGGAGATGGGCGGCGTATTTCTCCCCCCGTTCATATAATTCTTTACTGATATAACGCAGATTCTGGCCCATATCCTCGGTGGCGTCGTCAATGGGCCAATCCACCCGGACATGAAAATGGGTCATCATATAACGATTCTGCGACTTGATGGTGGGGTCGTTCTGAATAAGAAGGGCGTAATCAACGGGCTGCATATCCTTGATGAAACAACTAAAGGACGGATTGTTGAAATAACGCAGATTGGAGCTGTATTTTTTGTGGATGGTAATGTAGGGCAGTTTCTCGATGGAATCCTTGGTTACTTTGTTGTTGTCAAAAAAACGGATATATTTTTTATAGTTATTGGGGATGGTGCCTTCGCAGAAGACAATAAGAAAATGATTATGATAGATAAACTCCTTCTCCGCGACCCTGGCCCTGGGTTTCAGCTCCCGTTTCTGAACAAAGGGATAAGGCTCTTCGGCCTTGATGAAATTTCGATATGAGTCAATTAAGGCCAATTGCACCAGATTGCCGTCTAACTGGTCTCGCAACACCTCATATAGCGAGCGCCGCAATTTCATTTTGGAACTTAGATGGTATCTATAGGGCCAGTTCATCATCGGCATGGAGCCTCTTCTTTTACGGTTTGCAGATTCGGCAGGGCTTAAAACCGGCCGCCACGGCCTCGGAATGGCGCTTAAACAACGAGGTACAGGTTATGGCATTGAAGCTCGGGCAGTCGGGCTTATGAAAAACCCGGCTCTTGGTGTTGCCGTAGAGGGCCGTTGCTCCGCAGCCTTCTGCCGCCTGGTCGCTGCCGTCTGTTTCACTGAAATAAAATATTCTCTCCTCCGGCCATTGTTGAATATCTTTTAAGGTCTGTTTGGCGAGATTGGTGAGGTCGTATTTTTTTAATTTCTGTAATTCCGGCAGGTGAAAGACTGGTTCCTCTCCAACCCTCTCCAGCTCCGGCGAACTGTAATCAGGGTCAAAAATAGCGTGCAGATAGTTTTTCAGGTCGTCTCGTGAGAAGCCGAGCAGAATTTTGTGGGCCGTCTCAAACTCGATTGCCCGTAATTCGCCGTCACAGCGGCAGAGGGCGCCGCCCCGGCTGTCGTAATTAAGGCAGATAAACTCAATTCGGCAGGCATGATTTACATATTCATCCAAAAGAAGATTCTGTCGCGCAAGATTTTTTTTAAATAGTAAATTCATCACATTCTCCTTCGACGAGATTTAAGGGCTTAATTTCATTAGACAACGACAAAAGAAGCATGTCAACCGCAAAAGTTAAGTGGGGCTTTTTTTTAAGGCCAAAAAAAAGCCCCCCACTCAACGTGAAGGAGGAGGACACGTTAAGCGGGGGGCCGGTGGTTGCGGGAAAGGGGATTTTAGAGCTGTTTTTGCAGGAGATTAATAACGTTTTTCTGGCTGACATTGCCCTGTACCGCCGCGAAGATACGGGCCTTACGCAGGTTGTTCATCTGGCTTAAATTCATAGTTTCAGAGGCAAAATCCAGATCGCGAATGGTGGATTCAGAGGCCATGGTATTAACCTCGGTGGCGGCCATATTTTTTACCGCGGCAGTCAACTGGTTCTGGCGTGCCCCGAGATTGGCCCGGGAGGCATTCACCTGGCGCTGGGCCTCATCGGTAATACTTAAGGCCGCCTGGGCACCACTGGCGGTTGTGACATTAATATCAGTAAGGCGGCCGGTTTCCGGGCTGCCTAATTTGTTGGGAGCGGCAGAGGCGATATTTATATTGAGACTGTCAGCGGGATTATTGCCGATCTGAAAATTTTTGTTAAAATTACCAGTCAGGAGCTGCTGACCGTTGTAAGAGGTATGGCTTATGGTCTCTATCTGGGCCAGTGATTTACTGATATCGGCCTGCAGGGCCTGACGGCTGCCCGCTGACTGACTGGCGTTAGCCGCCGCCAGTGCCTTTACTCTGATGTTGGCAATAAGATCGGCAGACTGCCCCAGAGCCCCGTCAGCCACCTGGATGATGGCCGCGGTATCGTTGGCGTTACGCATTGCCTGCCCCAAACCTCGGGCCTCACTGTTCAGATTGTCGGCAATGTTTAGCCCGGCGGCGTCATCCGCTGCCTTGGTAATCCGGCGGCCGGCGGCCAGCCTGGCGAGAGACAAAGATATATCCGTTTGGCTGCCCCGCAGCTGATTGGTGGTGTACAAGCCTGAATTGTTGATTGATAAAGACATTACCGTCCTCCTCGTGAAAAAATAAGGAATAAGATATTTCTATTCTGTAACTATTCAGCAAAGGCAACAAATTACCCGAAATTCGTAACCGTAACCGTTCAGGAAAGCGAAGACTCCGGATGTGCTCCAGGTTCGTTCGTTTTGACCTCCGAGTCTGTACTCCCTGTACGTGAGGAGGGCAGGTAAGCGTAGACTCCGAAACGGACGAAGATGGAGTGCAACTGAATGGTTACTTTATTCTAAGCATAAATCGCATAAAAAGAAAGAGGTGGACAGTTATTTAAGAGAAGGTAAAAAGGCCTGAACTGCGGTTGGGGGGCAGCGTGTTAGACAGCGGTGGATGGTGTGCAAATGAAAAATTTAAGCGGTTGTCTTTTGTTAGACGCTGTGTTAAAAAAAATCGGGATGGAGCCCTTATAACCGCTCTGACCAAGGTCTGGGGCGATGACTCCTGTTGGTGTATCTGAAAGATCGGGACGCGGTTCCCCGGTAAAAAAATATAGATTAAAACTCTGCCTTTACATAAAAAAGCGGGGTTAAGAGATTTTATTGATGGTTTGCAAATGAAGATTCTTCTGGTGATGGCGGGCGGCAGCCTTGGGGCTCTCTCCCGTTACGGTGTAGCCCTGCTTGCCGCGCGGCTTATTGGAACGAGATTCCCCTGGGGGACTCTCATTGTTAATCTGACGGGTTGCTTTCTAATTGGTTTTGTCTATTCTCTCGGGGCTCGGAATAGTCTGGTGAGCCCCTCGGTACGGCTCTTTTTTATGACCGGTTATTTAGGCGCTCTCACCACCTTTTCATCATTTGCCCTGGAGACGGTCAACTCCGCCCTGACAACCACGTCCATGATTACGGCGGCCAACTTTCTTTCCAATAATATCCTGGGAGCAGCCCTGGTTTTTTTAGGGATGTGGGCGGGCCGTCTCGGTTAGGGGGGATAAGCGCTCCAGGGTATTGCTATTGCTGCCGACCATGGGGTGTAGTTCGTTGTTTTTTACAGTTACAGGCTCTTATGAGGATAATTGAAGATGCTGCGTTATAAAACTATTGAGATATTTACCAGCGAAGAGGCGCGGTGGCATGGGCGGGCGCTTTATGGTGCCGTTGTCGAATATGTCAACGACCTGAAAATCGCGGCCCGCACCATAGTAACGAGAGGCTTTGAGGGCTCTTACGAGAATGGAGAAGTTGCCACCGGCAGACTGGAAGCGTTGAGCTATAATATGCCCCTCTCAATCACCATTATCATGCCGGCCTCAGAGCTCGATCTTGTGCTGGCCACCATTGAGGATATGGTGGGGGATGGTATCATCGCCGTGCGTGATCTTGATGTCGTGTCTCACAAGACCCAGGGGCTGCTCATGCCGCGATATATGCGGGTGCGTGAGATTATGACCCCATCCCCCCAAACGGCGGCTGTAAACACTCCGCTTGGTGAAGTGGCCCGTCTGCTGCTCTCCGCCTCCTTCACCGGACTGCCGGTAGTTGATAAGGATAATCGTCCCATCGGGGTAATAGCCCAGGGAGATCTGATCTACAAGGCTAAGATGCCCATGCGCCTGGGGCTTTTGGCGCAATGCGGCAAGGAGAAGACGTCTGCCGCTCTTGAGGCCTTAAATACCAGGACGGCGGGCGAGATCATGACTCAGCCCCCCATCGTCATTGAACAGGATAAACTGGTGACGGAGGCCGTCAATCTCATGATTGCCAAGAAGGTCAAGCGTCTGCCGGTCATTGATACGGCGGGCAAGCTGGTGGGAATTCTCTCCAGGGTTGATGTCTTTCACACCATCACCAAAAAATGTCCGGACTGGAGCGGTTTTCAGGGCCAGGATATCCAGGTCGAAAATTTACGTTTTGTTTCCGACATTGTGCGGCGTGATACCGCGGCTTACACCGTGCTGCCGGATACCGCGGTGAGTGAGGTCATGCAGGTAATCGACAGTAACGATATCCAACGGGTCTGCGTGGTGGATAAGGACGGATTTTTACTTGGCATTATCTCTGATCGTGATTTACTCATCGCCTTTATCGACCGTCATCCCGGTATCTGGGATTATTTCGTGAGCGGGCTGTCTTTCACCGAACGGGGCCGGCGGCACAAGAAGTTGAGAGAACATTTGCAGGCCAATACGGCCGCCGATGTCATGAACCGCGAGATTACGACAATCAGGGAGGATGCTCCCATTGAGGAGGCCATTAAGATCATGCTTGACAAGGTTATAAAGCACCTGCCTGTCCTTGATGCCGAAGGGAAGTTCAAGGGCTTAATCAGCCGGGATTCGCTTTTGCACTGGGGGTTGGTTTCCGGGTAGCACGGCCTTGCCGCCTGAAGTTTCTTTGCCGTAATAATTGACATAATAGACTTTTGAGTCTATCATTCAGTAACATATTTAGACAGTTACAAAAAGAACGGCGATGGGGTTCGCCTTTAAGCGCTTCTGCTGAAGCTAATGACTCCTGCTCTTTAAAATGGGCAGGAGTTTTTGTTTGCTTTCAACTTCAAAGGGGTGCGGGCTCATGGATAAACGTATCTTGTTTAATCTGTTGCAGATTGTCGTGGTTTTGTTGTTCTCCCCGCTGGTCGCCGGGGTCACCAATCGTCTGAAAGAGATGGTGCAGTCCAGACGCGGCCCGAGTATATTTCAACCATACCGTGATCTGCGGAAACTTTTTCACAAAGACGAAGTCGTTTCCGAACGCAGCTCATGGCTCTTTCGTTTCACCCCCTACCTGACCTTTGTCACCCCCCTCTTTGTCACCCTGCTCATCCCGGTACTAACTGATTACCCGCTGTTTTTTGCCTTTATGGGTGATATGATCGCCGGTGGGTTCATGCTGTCATTAGGCGGATTTTTCGCGACGCTTGCCGCGGTGGACACCGCCAATCCCTACGGCCCCATGGGTGCCAGCCGCACAAGGATGGTGGGTTTTCTGGCGGAGCCGGTGTTTATGATTGTCTTTTTCACGGTTTCATTTGTCGCG
>DRPV01000018.1 GCA_011330685.1 Desulfobacterales bacterium | reverse complement strand
TCCTCAGGCAAGAGCAAGGAAGACGTATATAAATTACTCATCAATGCCGAGGAGCCGGAGGAATGCCGAATCGCCATGTTAGAGAACGGCCGTTTAGAGGCCTTCTATATTGAAACCGTCTCCCGCGAGCGTACCAAGGGTAATATTTACAAGGGCCGGGTGGTCTCCGTGGAGACCAATCTACAGGCCGCCTTTATTGATATCGGCACCGGCAAAAACGCCTTCCTGCCCTTCAGCGAGATTCACCCCGAATATTACAGCGCCGAACTCCCCGATAACCGGCACTGGAAGGATGTCAATTTTAAGGAATCCCTCAAGATCGGCCAGGAGATGCTGGTGGAGGTGGTCAAAGAGACCACGGGGAATAAAGGTGCCAATATCACCACCTTTTTATCCCTGCCGGGGCGCTATGTGGTGCTGATGCCGGGCAGCGACTCTCACGGTATATCACGCCAGATTGAGTCCCAGGAACAACGCAAAAAACTGCGGGAGATGTTGGAAAGCTGCAAATTACCGGAGGGGGTGGGGTATATAATCCGCACCGCCAGTAAGGGAATCACCAAGACCGCCCTCACCAAGGACGTCCGTTTCCTCATTAAACTATGGGGCGATATCCGCAAACGGGGCCAAAGCGAAAAGGCCCCGGCCTTAGTCTATGGCGAGCAGAATATCGTTACCCGTTTCTTAAGGGATCACTTTACCGCCGATATTAAGGAAATTCAGGTTGACAGTGAGGAGGCATTCCGCCAGGTCAAGGACTTCATGGATTTATTGCCGGCCGCCCAGCAGAAAAAGACAGCGGTACATCTCCATAAGGGGCCGCGCCCCCTGTTGAACTCCCATAATATTGAGGAGCAGATCGAGCAGATCTACCGGCCAACAGTCAAGCTGCCCTCGGGCGGCTCCATCGTCATCAACCCCACCGAGGCCCTGGTGGCCATTGATGTCAACTCGGGCAGCACCGGGCGGGATAAAAAATTCGCCGAGACCATCTTCCTCGCCAATATGGAGGCCGCCGAAGAGCTGGCCCGCCAGGTGCGGCTGCGGGATCTGGGCGGCTTGATTGTTATTGATTTTATCGATATGCGTTCAGCCGCCCATATCCGCGAGGTGGAGAAAAAGGTCAAGAGCAGTATGAAGCGGGATAAGGCCAAGATTGATTTTGCCCGGATCTCCAAATTCGGCCTGATGCAGATTTCCCGCCAGCGCATGGGCTCGCCCATTGCCGCCCGCAATTACGTGACCTGCGAATGCTGTAAGGGGCGGGGCATTATCCGCTCGGTGGAGACCCAGGCCTTAAGCTGCCTGCGCCAGATCCAGACCGGGATTTCCCGTAAAAATATCAAGACCGTCCACTGCCGTCTGCCCATGAACGTCAGTCAATACCTCTTAAACCGCAAACGTATTGAGCTGGCGGAACTGGAAAAGCACTATGGAGCGGCCGTCAATATCGAGATTGTCCCCACCATGCTGCCGGCCGACAGTGAGATTGACTTTCTGAAAAAATAGACGGGTTCAGGGGCGCCGCCCTGAATAAATTACAGCTCACAGTTTTCGCCTCCGGGCGAGAGGGCCTGGGCGGCGAGGAGGCCCACTGTGACGGGCAGGAAGCGGCCATTATCATAGAGGGTAAATTCAGCCCTGTCATTACGCAGAGCCCGCAGATTATCCTGAGCCGCCGGGCGGCCAAAAATACCGGCGGCCCGAGCGGCCAGGCCGCGGACTACTGCGTCGGCCGACCCCAGATAGGGCAGAATATAATTATCGGCCTCATGTTTTAAAAGCAGGCGCAGATTATCCCCACTGGCCGCGGCCATCCGGCCCAGCCCCCACATCAGACCCCGCTGCAGAGGCTCCAGCTCCAGGAAAAAACCATCCTCCCGCATAAAGGCCACCAGAATATGGCCATATTCCGAGGCCAGTCCGGGCTCACAGGCCATTACCTCGGCCATGGCCTCAGGGGCGCCCCAGCCGATACCGCCTGATTCGTCATTCAGCATCCACATAAAGCGGCGCATAACCACCCTGGCATCCTCCCGCTCCTCAGCCGCCAGGGCGGTAACCGCCCGCCCCATGGCACTCACCGCGAACCACTTAACCCGTTCCTCAACACTGCAGAGACAGGAAAAGAGCGGCTTCAACAGACGTTTGGGCGGCTCCTCCGCCTGGAGACGAGCCATGGCCTCGGAGAACGGCAGCTCCCGCAGAACGGCAGCCACATGCTTATTCAAGGCCCGCAGACGCATGGCAGTCCAGCTCAGCTCCCGTCCAGTACGGCCTGAGCGATTTTACCCCCCAGGGCCTTGCATTGATCAAAGTCATCAACGGTGGGAACATTTTTCACCCGCAGACCGGGATCAATGAGCTCAATGCCCATCTCCTCCAGAGCGCTGTTCATATGCTTCACGGCCTCACCGCTCCAGCCGAAGGAGCCAAAGGCCGCCCCCAGCTTACCCTTGGGACGCAGCCCTTTTAAATAACAGAGAAAATCAGCCATTCTCGGCAGAATACCGTTATTTAAGGTTGGCGAACCAAAAATCAGGGCCCGGCTGTCAAGAACCTCCGTCATGATATCACTGCGATGGTTTACCGCCAGATTATACATCTTGACGTCCACCCCCCGCCGGGAAATGGCACCGCCAATAGCCAGAGCCATCTTTGCCGTACTCTTCCACATTGAGTCATAGACAACCAGCACCTTGTCCCTGGTCTCCCGCCTGCTCCAACGGTCATAGGCCGTCAGTATATCGGCCGGATTACCACGCCAGATCAGACCGTGATCAGGGGCGATCATGTCAATATCGAGCTTTAATTCAGCTACCGTGGCCAGGAGCTTTTGAATATTCTGGGAAAAGAGATGAAGAATATTGGCGTAATATTTGGCTGCGTGCCGCAAAACCTCACCCAGTTCAATCTCATCGACAAAACGCTCTGTACTGGCAATATGCTGGCCAAAGGCATCACTGGAGATTAATAATTTATCCTCGGCGATATAAGAGAACATGCTGTCCGGCCAGTGCAGCATCCTGGTCTCCAGGAAGGAGAGCGTCTTTTTACCCAAGCTGACACTGTCACCACTCTTGACCACCACGAGAGGCCAGTCCTCATGATGAAAATGTGATTTCAGCGCCTTCTCGCCCATGGGTGAACAGAAGATTTTTTCAGGCTTTATGCGCTCAATGATCTCCGGCAGACAGCCGGTATGATCCATCTCCACGTGGTTGACCACGAGGTAATCAATCTTCTCCGGTTCCACCACCTCGCTGATATGATAGAGCAGATCATCCTTAAAATTACTCTTCACCGTGTCAAAAAGGGTAATCTTCTCGTCCATGGCGAGATAGGCATTATAGGTCGTGCCCTTATAGGTGGAATAACCATGAAAATCCCTGATATCCCAATCCACGGCCCCCACCCAGTAAATATCGTCCTTTATCTTTGTAACTCCCATTTTCACTCCTTTCTGATTCTACCTTTAAAAAGCTGCCTTCCTCACTCTCCGGCCGGCATGGTGAACACCCGGCTGCCCAGCTCCTGATCCAGGGCAAAGAGGCCGCCGGCATCGTTGCCGATTAATTGCAGTTTATGGACAATACCGCTGGCGTTGGCCTCCTCTTCCACCTGCTCACTTATAAACCACTGCAGAAATATATTGGTGGCGTGATCCCGCTCTTCCTGGGCCAGATCCACCAGGTCATTAATCAGTCCGGTGACCTTCCGCTCATGGGCGTAGGCATTTTCAAAAACCGCCAGCGGCGAGTCCCAGGCGCTGGGCGGCTGAGCAATTTTACTCAAGATAACCCGGCCGCCGCGCTCCAGAATGAAGTTATACATCTTGGTGCCGTGAAATAACTCCTCCTGGGTCTGCATCTTCATCCAATTTGCCATCCCCGACAGATTAATGGAATGGAGATAAGAGTTCATGGAGAGATAAAGATAGGCAGAGTAATATTCAGCATTAACCTGCCCGGCCATGGCCTCGGACATTCTTTCACTAAACATATCAGGCCCTCCACAGGCCGTGCAGATTACAAAAAGCCCGGGCACTTACCTCTGTGGCGCTGGTGACAAAAGAGGCCTCCGGCGGCTCCCCTGGTTTCAGCTCCTGACGCAAAACCCGGCCGCCGGCCAATAGTTCGATAAATTCAATATAGTGCTCCTCCTGCATGGGATGGGCAGCGGCCCCGACTTTAATCAGAAAACCGTCAGCGGTCTTTTCTATTACCGGAACATGCTTCTCTCGCGCGGCGTCCGTGGTATTCTCGGCCATAAGATTCATCGGCTTGCCGCAACAGACTAATTCTCCGCCTCCGGCATGGAGTACCTCAACAACATTGCCGCAGACCGCGCATTTATACACCTGTAATTTCTCAGTCATTTTGTTCTCCCTTTGTTTCTGGAATTAATGCCGCCAGGGCTTATCGCCCGGCAGCCACAAGTGATTTTGACTTTTCTTAAGCCCCCGCCCCCATGATTTACCAATTCTCGGCCAACAACTCGTAATAGGCCTGGGGATGCTGGCAGGCCGGACAGACCCCGGGGGCCTCTTTGCCTTTATGGACATAACCACATTTCTTACAGACCCAGGACACCTCCTCATCACGTTTAAACACCCGGCCAGCCTCAACATTAGCGGCCAGAGCCAGATAACGCCGCTCATGATGCCGCTCGGCCACGGCAATGGATTTAAAGGCCGCGGCGATGGCACCGAAACCTTCCTCTTCCGCGACCTTGGCAAAGTCGGGATACATTGAGCTTTGCTCAAAATGCTCTCCGGCGGCGGAATCCTTTAAATTCTCCAGGGTAGTGCCGATTACTCCAGCGGGATAGGCGGCGCTGATCTCCACTTCACCGCCCTCAAGAAATTTAAACAAGCGCTTGGCGTGAGCCCTCTCCTGCTCCGCGGTCTCTTCAAAAATTGCCGCGATCTGGACATACCCCTCTTTCTTGGCAGCCTTAGCAAAATAACTATAACGATTACGGGCCTGCGATTCACCGGCAAAAGCCGTCAAAATATTCTTTTCCGTTTTTGATCCCTTTATACTTGCCATTTTATCCTCCTCACCTTTTTAATATTTAGTTAAACACCTAAATTAGCGCCACAAATACGACTTTAACCTTACAAGAACTCCCAATCTAATGCCAGTATATTTTAATTACTTCTGGTATTTTTTTCCCCGCAGGCCGGACACAAACCGCGGACTTCGAGACTATGGGTCATAACCTGGTAACCGCTCAGAGCGGCGGCCTCGGCCTCGACCCCCTTAACAGGCTCCATATGCAGATCATCAACCCGGCCGCAGTTTAAACAGCGCAGGTGATAGTGAGTAGAGGTATTGCCGTCAAACCTCTTCTTACTGCCGCCGACATCAATCTTTAAGACCACGCCCTCTTCGGACATAAGCTCAAGATTTCTGTAAACGGTTCCCAGGCTTATCTTGGGGAGATCCTGCCTCACCATCTCATACATTTCATCAGCCGTGGGATGGCTGGTTACGGAACGTAAGCGCTCAAGGATAACTTTTCTCTGCCGGGTCATTCTCATTGGGGTATCTGATAACATTTGCCTGCCTCTGTTTGAGAATTATTCTTATATAATACAAAAATAATAACAATTATCACAAAATTCAAGAAAATAATTTATTAACTAAAGATCGAACATCTCACGTACCAGATTAATTCTTT
>DRPV01000017.1 GCA_011330685.1 Desulfobacterales bacterium | reverse complement strand
TGGCCGGCTGAGAACTGGGTCTTGATGAATATATCAAACATTGGTTTTCCTCTCGTGTTTTATTCTTGCAATTATCAGTACTTCATATAGTATTGCGGCATTAAATCAACGGCTGACCGTAAACGATCAATAAATTACGCTTTGAATATGCCGGGAGACAGATTAAAAATTTTCGCCTTGTTCGCTCATTCCGTCCCGGATAGAATACCGGAAAAACAAAATCAGTCGTTCCTTATTCCCGCAGGCGTATTAACCAGTCATGGATATTAATGAAGTTTGTTCTAATTTGCCAGATTAAATTTATAAATTAAAGTTTCAGGAGAGATGCAATGGCCCGTATCGCGCCACTTAGGGGATTACGTTATAATCCCGACCGGATTGCCAATATGGAGGAGGTGGTCTCACCGCCCTATGATGTTATTGATCAGCAGAGCCAGCAGGCCCTGGCCCGTAAGAATCCTTATAATATGATTCACTTGGATCTTACCAAGAGTCTGGCGGCTGAAGATTTAACCGATGAACGTTACCAGCGGGTCAGGGAGACCTTTGAGAACTGGCAGCGGGAGAATATCCTGATTCGGGACAGCAGGCCGGGTCTTTATCTGTACTTTACCGAGTATACCCTGCCTTCCGGCAGGCAGATGGTGAGAAAGGGGTTTATCTCACTGGTTGGGCTGGCTGAACTATCCGAAGGGGTAATAAAACCGCATGAGAAGACCTTTAAGAGCGTGACCAGCGACCGCCTGCGCCTTATTGATACCTGTCAGGCCCAGTTCAGCCCCATATTTTCTCTCTATTCCGATCCCGAAGGTCAGGCCATGACCAGTCTTGAGGCCCATAAGAATGGGGAACCACTCGTTGATGTCTGTGACCATGACGGCTGCCGGCACCTGCTATGGCAGGTAACCGATGCCGATACCATTGCCAAGGTACAGGCCCTTCTCGCCCATAAGGCTTTCTATATTGCCGACGGTCATCATCGCTATAATACCTCACTGCAACTGCGGGAGTTGATGCGCCGGCGCCAGGGTGAGGTAGGGGCTGACAGCCCCTATGACTATACCATGATGTACCTCTGCGGCATGGAGGATGAGGGGCTTTCCGTCCTTCCCACCCACCGCCTGGTTCATATCCCTTATCTGATAGATTTAGAGGCCATAACCGCCCGCATGGCTGATTATTTTATAGTTGAGGAGATAAGCGGCGGTACTCGTGAATTATTGTTGGAACAGGTATTGTCGAGGATGGATGAGAATGATTCCGCGACCATATTTGGCTTCTATCACCCCGGCTCTGACCGTTGTTTTCTCCTTACCCTGCGGCCCGGAGTTATGGAAAAAACCTGTTCCGGCAAGCATCCTGAGGCCCTGCGTGATCTCGATGTCACCGTATTATCGGAATTGGTGCTGGAGTGTATCCTGAATCTTGACCATGAACAATGTGAACGGGATAACCTTATTTCATATTACCCTGATCCTGATGAGGCCTTAGACGCGGCGGTTAAGGGTTGTACCGCTGAGGCTCACGACACCCCGCTGCTCTTTTTGATGAACTCAACCCTGGTGGCCCAGGTGCGGCGGGTAGCGGATGAATCGCTGGTGATGCCGCATAAATCCACTTATTTTTATCCGAAATTACTCTCCGGTCTCCTCATTAATCAGATTCATGCCGATGAAAAAATAGTAAGCGCTCCCTGAACATCCTGCAGCGCTTGCATCACAGGGTATTGCCCACCGTGGGAGTCTGTTGAAC
>DRPV01000016.1 GCA_011330685.1 Desulfobacterales bacterium | reverse complement strand
TTCTGCCGGCTCTGCTGGCAATTGTCCTGAAATTAACCTCAGCGCCTGCCGCAATCTATGGGCCGCGGAGTAGCGGATTATTCGCTTTCCGCGCCCCTGAAACGCTTACCTTTGCCGGGCTGACAGTTATATTGCTGCCCATGGCGGCAGCCCTGTTCTTCTATTATCGGCCGCGGCTGGTTTACAAAAAATCTCTTCGAAGCCGCTTTACCGCCTTTTTAAACCGCCCGGCCGCCAGCGTCCATCTTCTTTTTGGCCTTGTGGTTGTTGTCATGGCCGGTTCAATTTTCATCCGCCCTTCCTGGGGCGGCATAGTGAGCATGATTTGCGGCGTGTCGTTTTTGGTCATCATGCTGAACTATAAGGAGTCACTTAAAATCCACGGTATTATGGCGGCTCTGTGTGTCGTTGCCCTTATTTTGGCCGCGGGCTGGTTTGGCTGGGGCGGCATCCCCCCCTTCGAATGGATAATTGGCGCCCAGGGCCGCGTCCATAGTTTCAGGCCTGATCTTTGGCGGGACAGTCTGCGCGTTATCAGGGATTTTCCGATAACCGGCACCGGATTAGGTACTTATGCTGATATTATACCTAAATATAAGCAGTTCCTGCTTAACAGCCCCCTGGAACACGCCCACAATGACTATATTGAATTTTTTATAGAGGGGGGAGGAATTGGTTTTCTGCTTGCTTTCTGCTTTCTCTTCTCGGTTTTCAGGCAGTCGTTCAAAGTCCTGGCTCTCAGGCGCGAAAGGTATTCTCGTTATCTGTTTTGGGCAGGATTGTCGGGGCTTGGCGCTATCCTTGTTTACAGTGGAATCGACCGCGGCTTTTCTATCCCGGTCAACGGCTTTTATTTTTTCTTTATCAGCGGCTTAACCGTGTCGGCGGCTCATACCAGACTGCGCCGCAGCCAGAAAACCATACTGACCGAGAAAAAGATATCGTCCGCCGGACTTTTTATTATCAGTGCCGGGTTGTTGATTTTGCTGGCTGCCGGGCTTGTTTTTAATATCAGTTCCATGGCTGGTAAATACCAATTTGCCCCGGTGAAGAAAAAATATCCCTACTCAAATATGTCCCTGGCAGAACTTTCGGCCCTGCGGGGAAAAACCGCCGCGGCCTGTAGGCTTGATCCACTCGATGCTGAATATCAGTCCGGGCTGGCCTCTCTTGATATGTTGCTGCATAATAAACGGCAGGCCCTCTCTCATGCTTTAAAGGCCTTGAGGCTTAAACCGGTCGATGCCGCCTTTCTCCAGCAATGTGGTACTCTGGTTACTGAAATTACCGGTTCATCGACAGCGAAATTATTGTTGCAGGCCGGGATTAATAATGACAGTTTTAATCCCCGGCGTTATTATAATTATGCTTTATGGCTTTTCGCCAGGGGGAGGATGGGCCAGGGCAGGGAACAGCTGCGGCTGGCTATGACCGTGGGGCCTGATATTAGCAACACCTGTATCGCCCGAATGCTGCTTGTTGGTTTAAATGTTAAAGACATTGCGGCCACAATTCCGCAGCAGACTCGTCCGGCCCTCTATTTTGCCAGGTATCTTGATGAAAATGGCCGATATCGTCTGGCCGGGGAGTTTTATCGCCGGGCGGTGGAATATACAGCCGCCGAGAAGATTGTTCGCCCGGATTATTTTTATCAGCCCTGCAACTTTTTCAGGCGGCGGCAGCAATATGACGATGCCCTGTGGGTAATGCGGCAGGCAGCGGCAAGACTGCCGGATAATGTAACGATCATCATGACCATTGCTTCCCTGTATGACAGAATGGGGATAAGCTACCGAGCCCTTGAAGAGTACCAGAAGGCGCTTATTCTGGATCCTTCTAATAGGAAGGTTCAAAAAATTATAAAAAGACTTAAGCGGAAGAATTAAGCAGGTATGGCTTAAGATGTTTATACCTGCTAATGCCCCTCGTCTGGTAAATCTGGAGAATACGGATGGTACGTGAACATTTTAATTTACTAAAAAGGACGCATCAGGTCATTGATATGATCCTGATCTTTATTGCCATCACTGTTGCCTGTTGGATCAGAAGCGGCAAAATGACCATCGATTTCGCCAATTTTTTCTGCAGCGAGAATTATTTTATGATTTTGTTGATCATGCTGGTGGTCTTCTATCCCGTTTTTAATGCCGTAAGGCTCTATGAGCCGTACCGTTATCAAACCTTTGATAAGATCTTTGTCAAAATCCTCAAAGGCGTTATGGTGGGCGTTACGTTATTGATCTTCATCTTGTATATGATGCATATCCAGAACGTCAGCCGGCTGATGATCGGCATATTCATCGTTCTGGCCATGGTACTCCTTGTTTCCAGTAAGGCTTTTATATACTACACTCTGCAGAGCTACCGGAAAAAGGGCTTTAATTTCAAGAGAGTTCTGGTGATCGGCAGCCGGGAAAGAGCCAAGGAGATGATCAAGACGATTTTTAGTAATCCTCAGAGTGGTTACCGGGTGATCGGCTGTCTCGACCTTGATGAACAATTGCTTGAGGCCGAGGTGGCCGGCGGGGTACGTGTCATCGGTACCCTGAAAGATTATGAAAAAATTATTCTTGAGAATACGGTTGACGAAATAATCTTTGCCATGCCGCTAAAAAAAATTGATCAGGTTAACGGCTATATTGCCTTTGCTGAAAATGTCGGGGTAAACATCCGTATTATGCCGGATTGGCAGATTCAAAAAGTGATGTACCGCCCTGAAACCGCCGCGGTTTATTTCGATCAGTTTATCGGTATGCCCACCATTGCCCTGTCTTCCACCCCGCATAATGAGTTTGATCTTCTGATAAAAACAGCGCTGGATTATGCCGTGGCCGCAGGTGGTCTGGCGGCGTTGTCGCCTTTTTTCGTACTGATTGCCGCTTTTATCAAGTTTACCTCCAAAGGGCCTGTATTTTTCAGGCAGGAACGTTCAGGACTTAACGGTCGCAAATTTAATCTGTTGAAGTTCAGGACTATGGTTGATGGGGCGGAGAATATGCGGGATCATATTTACGCTGCCAATGAAATGGACGGGCCGGTATTTAAATTAAAAAATGACCCGAGAGTGACCACGGTCGGCAAATTCCTCCGCAAGACAAGCCTTGATGAATTGCCCCAGTTGATTAATATCCTCCAGGGTGAGATGAGCCTGGTGGGCCCGCGGCCGCCGTTACCTGCCGAGGT
>DRPV01000015.1 GCA_011330685.1 Desulfobacterales bacterium | reverse complement strand
TACTGAAATAGAGACGGTAAATCAGCAAATTATTCAGCCGGTGCTAAGCGGGCCGCCGCTGATAGACGGCTATGATCTTATCGGGATGGGAATGAAGCCTGGGCCCTTTTTCAGTCGTCTCTTGCAGGCATTAGAGGTGGAGATGGTAAAAAATCCTACTATGTCAAAGACTGAGGCACGGCAATGGGCGGCGGCCTATTTTAATCATCACCATCATGGTAAAAACGTAACCGTTTAGCCAAGGCAACAAATTGACGTTCAACTAACACTCGTCGACTTTATAGTTGCCCTACCATGGAATTTTATTAAGATAGACATAAAATACTAATAAATATAACAAATTAATAACAGGTGCTTATTATGCCAAAAACCAAGAAAAAAACCATGCAGGATTCCCTGGACAGTCTTTTTAATCCCAAAAACTGTGCCGGGATAAAAAAAACCATCCTTAACCATCTCCTGAGCTTTCAGGGCCGGGATCCGGAGCGGGCGGGGCGGGGTGATATCTATAAGGCCCTGGCCTATACCATGCGCGATTTTCTGGTGGAAAAATGGGTTACTACCCAGAAGAGCTATTATACCAAAAATCAGAAGCGGGTTTATTACCTGTCCATGGAATTCCTCATCGGCCGTTCACTTGGTAACTGCCTTATCAATATGGATTTCTTTCAAAAGGCCAAAAAAGTTGTCGCCGACATGGGTTATGATTTAGACGATATTCTTGATAAGGAGGAGGATGCCGCACTCGGTAACGGCGGTCTGGGACGGTTGGCCGCCTGTTTCATGGATTCCATTGCCACCATGAAAATTCCGGCCTATGGCTATGGCATAAACTATGAATATGGTCTCTTTCATCAAAAGATTATCAATGGTTATCAGGTTGAAAGCCCGGATAACTGGCTGCGTTTCGGCACCCCCTGGGAGTTTCAGCGCCGGATGCCCATGTACGCGGTGAAATTTTACGGCAAGGTCAGTACCAAGCTGGACGAACATGGCAATTTACGTTCGGAATGGGTGGATACCGAGTCGGTTATGGCGGTGGCTTGTGATGTTCTGGTACCTGGGTATCATAATGATAATGTTATTAATATGCGCCTCTGGCAGGCTAAGGCTTCGCGGGAGCTTGATCTGGAGTCCTTTGATAAGGGAGATTATCTCGGGGCCGTGCACAATAAGGTACGTTCGGAGACTATATCCAAACTCCTCTATCCGCCGGACGAGGCCTGCGCCGGTCAGGAACTGCGCTTTAAACAGCAGTATTTTTTTGTGGCTGCTACCTTTCAGGATATTTTCCGCCGTTTTACCAAGCATAATAAGAATTTCAGTAAATTCAGCGACCAGGTAGCCGTCCAGCTTAATGATACCCATCCCACCATCGCCATTCCGGAGTTGATGCGCCTCTTAATGGATAAATACGGCCTGGGTTGGGAAAAGGCCTGGGATATTACGGTGAAGACCTTTGCCTATACCAATCATACCCTGATGCCCGAGGCCTTGGAGCTCTGGTCGGTGGATTTAATCGGTCAGGTTCTGCCCCGCCATCTGGAGATAATTTTTGAGATTAATAAACGTTTCCTCGCGGCGGTGCGAAAACAATATCCCGGTGACGAGGAACGGATCAGGGCCATGTCAATTATTGATGAGGGGCCGCCCAAACGGGTGAGAATGGCCAATCTCGCCATCGTTGGCAGCCATTCGGTGAACGGGGTGGCCGCCCTGCATACAAATTTACTGCGTACCAGACTTTTTAAGTATTTCGATGAGCAGCGGCCCACCCTTTTCAACAATAAAACCAACGGCATAACTCCCCGGCGCTGGCTTTTAAAATGTAATCCGCCCTTAAGCTCTCTGATTAATAACACAATCGGTGAGGATTGGGTTACCGATCTGGAACAGTTACGCCGCCTGCGCGATTTTGC
>DRPV01000014.1 GCA_011330685.1 Desulfobacterales bacterium | reverse complement strand
CCTCTTTGTACTGCGCGCAAGTACTCTCCCACTGGTTGTCGAGATCCTTGAGCATCTTGGCAGACTTGGCCCTTTCTGATTCCCCCATGGCCACCAACAGCCGCCGCTCCCTGACAAACCGTTCCTGGAGATAAATCAGGGTCAGCCCCACACCGAGGGAAAGCCCCATTATTATATATAAGATAGCATTCATGAGGTTGATTTGATTGGCGCGGCTCAGCCGGCAAAGCCGATTTTATCCCAATGCTGCGGCGGTAAATCCTGGGCCAGTTTCAAGGCTCCGGCACAGCCGGAATAATCCGGATCAGAGACAGAAGTGACCCCAATCTCACCATATTCAGACAGACGATCAGCCACCATCTTATCAAGCCCCTTTATATTGGAACCGCCGCCGGCTAAAATTATATTCTGCAAGACCTCAGTCTGATCCTCAGGGTCATAGCCCTTCATAATGGTGATAATATTTTCGACTATATCCGGCACAATGCTCTCGCATACGGCCCGCATCTCCATGGTTATATCGTATTCCCCCGGACGGCCGTCACTACGCAGGGTGACATTCAGGGGCTGTTCAGGCGGCCCGACAAAGGCGTGCTGCTCCTTAATAGTACGCACCAGATTACGGGTAATCTGAACATCATAATATTTCTGCTGAATAGTGGACTCAAGACGCTCATCAATATAATCACCACCCTTAATAATGGTGATCTGATCCTTACTGCCGGGAATAGAGCCCTTAACACCGCAGATATCCACCGTACCGGCTCCAATATCAACAATAATACAATTATTCAATTTGTTGAGGTGATAGGCCACCATAAAGGGTTCCGAAACCACCATGGCCACCGGCATAACCTCACGGGCAATCTTCAAGAGCAGTTCCTTGTTCATTATCGAGGCCCTGGATGGCACCCCGATAATCCCGGCTACCTCCATTTCCTCACCTTGGCGGGCCTCATTAATAACGTGCTTTAAGAGTTCCAGGGCGGCGTTATAATCCTTTTCGCTGGCCTCCCGCACCACCCCGTCTTCCAAGGGGTGATAAAGGGTCAGGGCCGAACGGTTTTTTAAGGCCTCATCACCAAAGACCTGTGACTTACCCAAAAATTTTATACCGATAATATCCTTGGGATACCCGACAATGGAACGGGTAATCTTTTTATAGCCCCGATTAGACATTACCGCCGTTCTGGAGGTACCAAAATCAATACCCAACAATAATTGTGTTGTTTCCTGATCGTCTGACATTATTCATCCCCAAGCAAAATTATCAATAAAACAACCTAACTACTTTAAATACAATGGCTGAACAAGGAATGTCAAGTGAATTAAGGCGATTAGACTGCCAGGCCGCCAAATCGGGATGAAAAGCGCCCGCCCCGGCCAATACTCCTTTGACGAATATTGATGACCATGATATACAGAAACAGCATTGAGGCGGCATCATGCCTCTGAACCATTACCAATACAAATTAGTAACCATTCAGCTGCACCCCATCTTCGTCCGTTTTACCCTCCTCACGTACAAGGTGTACAGACTCGGAGGCCAAAACGAACGAGGTAAGCGAAGACTCCGAGCTGGAGCACATCTGAAGGGTTACGGTTCCGAGTTTCGGGTAATTTGTTACCTTTGCTGAATAGTTACACAAATTATACAAAATAAACCTGGAGTCTTTAAGATGAAAACAGATATCTCTCATAAATTTTTCCAGCAGGCACAAAAATTCATTCCCGGCGGGGTAAGCAGCCCGGTTCGGGCCTGTAAATCCGTGGGCTGCGAGCCGGTCTTTATTGAACGGGCCAGCGGTTCCAAGGTCTATGACGTCGATAAAAACGAGTATGTCGATTTTGTCTGTTCCTGGGGGCCCATGATCCTGGGCCATAATCCCCCGGCCGTTCAGGAAGCCGTCACCAACGCCCTGGCTGACGGCACCAGTTTCGGAGCCCCTACTCCCCTTGAGGTGGAACTGGCCGAACTGGTCTGCGCGGCCATGCCATCGGTGGACAAGGTGCGTTTTGTCAACTCCGGAACCGAGGCGACCATGAGCGCCATCCGCCTGGCCCGAGGCTATACCGGCCGCAATGTAGTAGTCAAGTTTGATGGCTGCTACCACGGCCATGCCGACGCCTTCCTCGTCAAGGCCGGCAGCGGGGTGGTAACCTTGGGCATCCCGGGCAGCCCAGGGGTTCCCGATGATGTGGTCAAGAATACTATCTCCATCCCCTATAATGATTTCGAGACCCTGGAGAAAACCCTGACGGATACCACGCTCGATATTGCCTGTGTCATTATCGAACCGGTGGCCGCCAATATGGGAGTTATTCAGCCGGCCCCCGGATTCCTGGAAAAGTTGCGGGAGATTACGACCGCCCAGGGTATTGTCCTCATCTTCGACGAGGTTATTACCGGTTTCCGCCTCAGCCTTGGCGGGGCGCAGGCCAAATTTAACGTGATGCCCGATCTGACCTGCATGGGTAAAATCATTGGCGGCGGCCTGCCGGTGGGGGCCTATGGCGGTAAAGCGGAAATAATGGATATGGTGGCCCCGGAGGGGCCGGTATATCAGGCCGGCACCCTCTCCGGCAATCCCCTGGCCATGGCCGCCGGTATCGCCACCCTCAAGGCTCTGGCCCAGCCGGGATTCTATGATAAATTAGATGCCAAGGCCTCCGCCTATGCCGCCGAGTTGGAGCGTCTCGCGGCTAAATACTCTCTTGAGACCACCTTAAATCGCGAGGGCTCGGTGATGACCACCTTCTTCACCGGCCGGCCGGTGACGGACTTCACCAGCGCCATGGCCTCTGATACCGAAAAATTCGGCGTTTTCTATCGAAATATGCTGAGCGCGGGGATATACCTGGCCCCCTCCCAGTTTGAGGCCTCTTTTATTTCCGCGGCCCATAGTGAGGCTGACATTGCCCTGACTCTGGAAAAAACTGAATTGTCATTCAGAAAGATGAGCGTATAGCGAAAAAGCCGTTGACTTTGCCCATATACTATGCTATTTGCAAAGGCGTATTTATTATTTTTTTGTCGTGGTTCATGAATAAAAGGATAGATTATGGCAGGCGGCAAAAAAGAGATGATTAAGCTCATGACCGATTTTGGCACCCTGGGTTTAACCATGGCCGCTTCGGTGTTTATTGGTTTAGGAATTGGTTATTATCTCGACCATAAGGTATTCGACGGCCGGACTTCACCGTGGTTCACCTTTATTTTTCTTGGATTCGGAATTTTTGCCGGCTTTAAGAATATATACCAGATGGCTAAACGTAAGGATTTTTAAACATGGGACAAGAGCAAAACGAATTTCCCATTCACCGGGTGGAACGTCTTAACTGGATTGTGGCTGTAATTCTTGGCGCAGTCGCCGGGCTTACACTGTCACCCTTCATGTCTATAAGCGTCTTCGTCGGCGGTTTTCTGGCCAATATCAGCTTTCTCTTTTTAAAGAGGGATTTAAAGAAATTTCTGCAGGGCAAATTAATTCAGAGCGGCAAAATAGAACAGGCCAAACATCGTTTTTACCTAAATTACTATATAAGGCTCAGCGTTTTGGCCTTGATTATTTTCTTTCTTATCAGTCGTCATATTGTTCAGCCTCTCGCCTTTCTTGTTGGGATGTCGGCAATAGTTCTGAGCATTGGTATTACGATGTTAACTGTGGTTAAGAAATTTTATTTTCCGACCGCTGGCTGTCCCACCAAGGGCTGAGCAGCGGTTTAAAAAGATGGCATTAGTGCCACACAGGTAGTGGAGATTTCTTATGCATGAACCTTTATTATTTATCTCGGTTATTTTACGGTTTTTTCATCTTCCGGTTCCCGAAGGGATGGTGGGCCACACCATCCTGGCTAAACTCGTCTCTCCCCATCTGACTTACACCTGGTTTGTCATGGCGATATTAATTATTACCCCGAAGCTGACACTCGGCAAATTAGAGATGGTACCGGGCGGTAATCAGAATTTCTGGGAGGCCTGTGTCGGCGGCATTGAGGATTTCATGGCTGATAATATGGGGGCTAAACGAGCCGCCATGATGTTTCCCATGATGGCCACCCTCACTTTTTATATTTTAGTATCAAATCTTCTGGGCTTGATTCCCGGCTTCATGAGTCCCACTTCAAATTTGAATATTACCCTGGCCATGACCCTGATAGTATGGGTTACCCATCACTTTCTTGGTCTGCGTTATCATGGCTTTAAATATGTCAAACATTTTCTCGGGCCGATGTGGTGGCTGGCTCCGCTGATGTTTCCCATTGAACTCATCAGTAACTTTGCCCGGATTTTATCCCTCTCCATCAGGCTTTTTGGTAATATGATGGCTCATGAAATTTTGACGGCGATTCTTATGATGTTAGCCGGTATGTTTTTTATCCCGGTACCGATTTTCGTTCTCGGTGTTCTCGTTGCCGTAGTTCAGACCATGGTTTTTGTACTCCTGTCGGTTATTTACTGCGCTCAAGCAATGGAGAGCGCTCACAGTTGATATCATCATAGGCAGATTCATGGGGAATTTGCCTATAATTTTTTGTTAAGTAAGAAGGCCAAATTAAAAACAGTTTAAGGAGGAAGTAGAAGAATGAAAAAGACACTTGGAGTTTTAGTGACAGTAGCGGCGGTTTTGCTTTTAGCCGATGCAGCTTTCGCGGCTGAGGCAGGATCAGTATTCGCGAAGTACATGCAGTTGGGCGGCAACAACTTTGCTCTGGTTTGTCTCGCTGCCGGCCTCGCCGTTGGTGTTGCCGCTTCCGGTTGTGGTGCTGGTATGGGTCATTGTGCCGGCGGCGCCTGTACCGGTGTTGCCCGTAACCCTGAGGTTGCCGGTAAGATCACCGTAACCATGATTCTTGGTCTGGCCCTCATCGAGTCACTGACTATTTACGGCTTGGTTATCGGCCTGATTCTGCTTTACGCCAATCCGCTGCTCGGATAATTCACCGCCGTAAGCAGGGATTGCAAAAGGCCGCAGGGATTATTCCCTGCGGCCTTTTTTGTCTTTTTTCCCTAAACATCGCCGTAACCGTTCAGCCAAGGCAACAAATTGCCCTTAACTGTGAGCTGTAACCGTTCAGATGTGCTCCAGGTTCGTTCGTTTTGGCCACCGAGTCTGTACACCCCGTACGTGAGGTGGACAAAACGGACGAAAATGGGGTGCAGCTG
>DRPV01000013.1 GCA_011330685.1 Desulfobacterales bacterium | reverse complement strand
TGCGGTCTGCGCAGAAGTGAAGTCCTTAAATTGATGATTGACGACCTGCATGAGATGCCGCCTGCCGTCCTCTTAATCAGACCCAATTTTGCCAGAACGTTGAAGACCAAGAGTTCAGTAAGGCAAATTCCGCTATCGGCGCTTTTAGAGCCGGATGAATTAGATGATTTAATTCAGTTCCTGAATAGACGGCTTTATCAGGAGCATAAAAGCGGCTATTCCGATTTTTTATTTGCCATGCCCGACAATCTGAATCCCATTGCTCCTGAGGTTAGAGTATTTTCGATAATTACCGAGACAATGCGCAGAGTTACCGGTGATCCCTCTCCTAAATTTCATCATTTGCGGCATTCATTTGCCAGTTGGTCATTATTCCGGCTCATGTTGGCAGCCTCAAAGGCCGGGCGTGATGTACAGCTGCCGAACATGCCGATTACAACCACGTATCTTAATAATTCCGTGCGCTTCAGTAAAAGATTGTTGGGGGCGCATTTCCCCACCAGAAAATACGTTCGGGCTGTTGCCGGTTTGTTGGGGCACTCCGGGCCCGAAAGCAGTATCCCCCATTATATTCACTTTAGCGATCTGCTCTTAAAGTTGATGTTGGCAAAAAGCCTGCCATGTAACGGCCATACAGCCCTGACAACATTGCTTAATGTCCACCGCACAACGAGCTATCGCTGGTATAAACGGGACGGCCTTGACGGGCTGATGAAAAATTTCAGGAAAAAGATGGCGGGCAAGAGGCTCGTGGTCAATCAAAAGATTACCGCCAACATGAAGGATATTGACAGTAATGTGGATATGCCCGTGCCGTCGGAGGTTAAATTTATCTACAAGGTCTGGACGTATCTCAGGTTGTCCAGCAGAAGCGGCGCGAAATCAGATGAAATACAAACACGACTGGCTATTTCCAATAATCAATGCCGACAATTTGAGGACTGTATTGGGGCGATGAAGAAACGCCAGGCGCCAAACAGGCAGGGGACACCGTTCCTATGGATATACGAGATCCTTGATCTCAGGGTGCCGGACAGGAAGATTGAATCAAAAGGTATCCAGGGCCCCTGCACCAGGGAATATGAGGACATTGTTAAAAGATTTATTCCGTTGGTCTGGAATTTATTCCGCACCGATTATGATCTAACCTGTACCGTGCTGAAATTATTTTTAAATAACACCTGGGGTAGTGAATCCGGCATTATATTTCGGGGCTTTAAAGAGGCCGGTCTGGCGCGGAGATATATCAAATTTCTGAAACTGCTGGGGTTGCGCAAAGATCAAATTAAATTATACAGCTATGATTATAACAGTAAACGCTCCCGATGTTGCGGAAAGTGGTTCAGGTTATTAAACCTGAATAAGAGCGATAGAATCGTCAAGAGACTGCCCCCCTTTGCCAGCGAAAGCAAGGCCGTAAACGAGTGGCTGCGAGTGGACGTTAAATTATTGCCAGGGGCCAAGACCGGCAGCAGCGCTTTTAGATTCTTGATGACGATGTCCCTGATTTGTCTGGATTTTCCGGGGAAATATGACTAAGGGTATCCAATATAACTTTCGTCCTGTTTCCCTCGTCTATGTCTTAGGCAACTCTCGCCGCAATAACTCCAATGCCTTCTCCCGGCATCCTTTGTTTTCGCACGACCAGAGATCGGCAAATACGAAGGCTGAATGTACTCTGCCCGTCCTGACCGCATTGACCTTATCATCCATCCATGGTCTCGTGACGAATATATTTCCCCGTGGATCAGGCAATATTTGAAATTGCTTGAATATTTCCTCTGGAATCGTCTCCGAGTAAATGAAAAGCTCCCGGGAGAGCCTTTTCCCGGGCCCCTCCATACAGGCCAATTTCCCTCCCCAATACACCTCTTCCGGCAGCCGCGCTCGTTTTTCCCAGTCCATAACAGAGGCGCTGAACGTCCCCAGAGCCATTTTGGGGCGTAAAATAGTATTAAACCCCTCTGCCCATAGGCAATGCAATCTCTCAGCATCCAATAACCTGCAGCCCTGCCGTCCCCGATCTTCGATAAAACTCATCTCTGCCAGGGCCCTGCGGACTTTAACGATTGTGGCGTTGGCAACCCCGCATTTTTTTGCCGCTTCACGTACAGTACAGTCCAGCAGGCCCGGCAAATGAAGAAAGTATAAGATTACCCGCAGAGTTCGCGGTGTAAGCAGCGGATTACCCTGCTCTGAAAGGCGGACAGGTGGCTTGCCCTGCGCCTGAAGCAGTATCCCGTCAGCCCGCAGAAAAAAATTACCGGCCACGTCCATGAATTGAATATGGTACTCCCGCAAGGTTTTTGCCAATGTCTGCTTTACAAACTCGGTAACGACAACCGTGTTTGACTGCTTATCCGGCTGACGCCTTGCCAGTTTCATCAGCACATTGGACGTTAATTGGGAGTGATATTCGACATTATACCTGAAAGGCTCAACTGAGCTGCCATGGGGCTGGATTTCCAAACTCACTTCGTCAAAAGAGGGGCTTCCCGCATTCCCCCACACCAGTCTGGCGTGAACTGCCGCCTCCTGAGCCAGGGCCTTTACTGCCAGCTCCGTGAGAGCCACATCGTCACTTACTGTCTGCGGCGCAGCGCTGTTTTCCATAAAATCCACTACCAATAAATTTCCAGAAGCGACAACGAGTACTATGTGCTAAAAATAAACGTCATATCTCATCCAAATATCAGGACAGCAGCCGCCCAAAAACATGACCAAAAGCACACGCCCATACAAAAAATTAACCACCGATGAATTGGCCGCAGTATACCACTATTACGGCGGCAACAAAAGTGTGCTCTCCATACTCCGGCATGAGCTCCGGCAAAGGCAAAATACCGGCAAATATCCTCCTGAGCTAAGAGAACTTATAACAGTAATCAGGGAGTCCCCCATTGCGCATCAATCTAAAAAGTTATCATACGATATGGGGCCGACAACGGATGCTTTTTTAGAAGTCGTTACCCACCACATTATAGCCGTCAAGATTGCCTTGTCTGGATGTAGTCGAGATAATAAATTTTTTCTTGAGCAACTGCTGAAAAAATTGCAGCTCATAAACTTCTCTTTGTCGGGAGGCTTTAACCGGGAATTTTTTAAAATTCTGAGTTGTGCCAATAATAAGAACTTCAGCCTTAAACATCCGCCCGATTTGCAGGTTAAGTATGATGACCTCAACCAGGAGCAACGAAAAGCGGTCGTGGAGTCAAACCAAAAAGCCGTTCTCTATCTCTGGGGGCCGCCGGGAACTGGCAAAACCCTTACCCTCAGCAGGATAATCACAAATTTTTACCGGCAGGGGAAAAGCATACTTATAACCAGCCACGCCCACTTGGCGGTTGACCAGCTGTTGGTCAAGCTGTGTAATATTTTGCGGGATGAAGACGATGTAAAATTCACCATGGGGGCAGTTCAGCGCCAAGGCGCGGCAAAAGGGGTAAATCCTCAG
>DRPV01000012.1 GCA_011330685.1 Desulfobacterales bacterium | reverse complement strand
CGCCTCCGCATGAGCGCCGCCAACTGGTCAAGAATCTTGATAAGATGGCCGCCGGTTTCACGCTGGATAATTAGGGCCATGGCCAGATAATGCACCTCCGGCACGGCGAGACGTTCTCTGAAACCATTTAAGACCTCGGTGAAAGAAATGCCTAACTGGGTCTGGCGGCTCATCTGTTTAAATTCACCAGCGATGGGGTCTGGAAAATCGCGGCTGATCATCATTATAGCCTGGTCAATACCGCTGCCCGCCGCTAAAGAACGCACCATGGCCTCAATGGCATCCGGCAGCTGCTTTAGAAATACTTGCCGCCGGCGGTTAATATTAATAAGAATATAGGCGGGTAAAGCAAGGGGCATAATAATGGCCGCCAACAGGAAAGACGGGCTTAATGTCCGGGGAGAAAGCAGTAAAATCAGCCCGGCAAGGGCAAGTATGAAACCTAAGGTGATGATTCGCGCCGCCTGTTCCCGGGCGATACCGGCCTGTATAACAAAGGTTTCCAGGTAGGAGTAAAGGTTGGTGAGTGCGGTTGGTCTATGAGACGACGCGGCGGCAAGAATTGAATCAGGGAGGCCGATTAGTTTTTTGAGGCGGTGGATAGCCAGCTGATGAGCCAGGCGGGCCTTTTTAAGCTGTAAGACCATGAGCAGAGCGAAAGGCAGGATGATAAGGGCGGTGAGGATGATATTTAATATTTTCATAGTTACACCTCAACCGCGCAGTTAAAGATGACGTTTAAATCTATATCGGCGGTACAGGCCTCTTTATAGCCGCAATTCGGGCGGATACCGGTAGCTTTAAATATTCCGGTTTTACCGTTACGGGGGACGGCAAGGGGTTCATAGGTGAAGAGTTCCTGCAGGACAATGGTATCATCTTCACTGCCGGTAACCTCGGCGATGGAGATAATACGCCGCACGCCGTCACGACCGCGGTCAATATGAATAATGAGATCCAGGGCGCTGACTATCTGGCGCTGAATGGCTTTGCCGCTTAAATTAACGCCGCTTAAATTAATCATCAGCTCCAGACGGCTGATACTGTCGCGCGGATTATTGGCATGGACTGTAGCCATGGAGCCGTCGTGGCCGGTGTTCATGGCCTGCAGCATGTCCAGGACCTCGCCGCCGCGCACCTCGCCGATGATGATTCTATCGGGCCGCATCCGCAGACTGTTGCGCAGCAGATCACGCTGGGTTATTTCACCAAGTCCCTCCACATTCGGCGGTCTGGATTCCAGCCGTACTACATGCTGCTGCTGCAGGCGCAGCTCGGCGCTGTCTTCGATGGTAACGATACGTTCATTATCCGGGATCAGGCCGCTGAGCATATTGAGGGTGGTTGTCTTGCCGGAACCTGTACCGCCGCAGATGAGTATATTGAGCTTGGCTTTTATGGCCTGTTCAAGAAACTGATACATGGGCTCAACAATGGTACCCATGATGATGAGATCCTTGGCACGCAGGTGTTGATCCGGGAACTTCCGGATGGATACCGTGATACCGTCCACCGAGAGGGGGGGAATGATGATATTAATCCGCGAACCATCGGGGAGCCGGGCATCAACGAGGGGGGAGGACTCGTCCACCCGGCGGCCGGCGCCATAGAGCATTCTTTCCACCTTGTTACGAAGATGCTCTTCGCTGACAAAGGAGATGTTGGATTTTTCGAGCCGGCCGTTACGTTCAATATAAATATTATCGTGGCCGTTGATGAGAATATCACTGATGGTCGGGTCGGCAATGAGATACTCAAGGGGGCCGAGGCCGTATATCTCATCTAATAACTCCGCTCCGAGCTGGCGAATCTCGTTTTCCGTCAGATGGTGGCCGATTTCCTTAGCCACTTCACGGACAAGCCCTTCAACCCTGGGGGCCAGCTCGTTGCGGGTCTCTTCGGAATCCGGTCGATAGAAGGCGTCATCTTCGGCGGCCCGGCGCTGACATTCCTGTTTGATTCGTCCCACCATGACGTGATCGCCGAATTGGAAAGAGGTGGACTTCCGCTCCGGTGAAGCCTGAGGTTTTATGAAGGATGCCGGGGTGGGCTGAGCCCCTAATTTTTCTCGGAGACGTTTTTGTAAATTCATGTGCCGGCCTCAATCCGTGCTGCTGGACGGCTTTTGAAGAGGAAGGATAACCAGGCCGGTTTCTTCCTGGAATTTGCAGACAAAAGCGGTTTATCCTCCTCAAGTTCATCCGGCAGTAACAGGGTGGCAATATCTTTCATCTGTTGGTTGGCTCTGGATTTTGGAGCGAATTCCTGCAGGAGACAACCTTTATGGAGGGCGGAAACAAAGGTGAGATAATTATTTTCAATATTGGCGTCTACCGGTATCTGCAGGGCTTCGAGTAATTCATCGATTATTTCATCTCCCTGGGGCAGCGTCCGGTTCATAATAAGTTTCAGGCGCTGGGCCGGGTAGCCTAACTGGCGGCAGGTGTCAAAGGCGACCCGTACCGCCCGCATGGAGGAAAGTGAGGGCTCTGCCACCAGCATAATGGCGGCGGAATCATCGAGACAAGCCAGGGTGACGGGATTGAGATCGCTTGGACAGTCAATAATGACGTAATTATAGTAGCGCCGCAGGACGGTGAGAACCATCTTGATATTGACATCGGTAATACTTTCCAGTTCTTCAAGATTGGTCGGCAGGCCAAGATAGCGCAGTCCTGAAGAATGACAGGCAATGGCATTCTTCATCAGGTCATCATCCAAGCGGTTGATATTGAGGATGAAATCATTAATGGAATAATATTCACGCCCCTCGGGATTGATATAAAGCGCGCTGTCGCCCAACGGCATGTTTATATCAAGCAGAATAGCGGAGCCGCCGGTATGGATAGCGAGCTGTTCGGCAACGTTAACGGCCACGGTAGTGGTTCCAACCCCGCCTTTCAGGCTGAAAAAAGAGACGATCCGGCCTGAAAAAACTCCTTTGCCGCGCTGTTCTTCTTTGTGGATGATGGAGAGGATGTCGGCCAGATCCCCCGGTATTTCAATAAATCCCTGTACCCCGTGTTTGGCGGCGGCAAAGAGAATATCACCGTCCCGGCGGTCAATAATAAGAAAAATTGGGCAATTACCGACGGAATCACGTACCGCCGGGATGAGTTCCACCGCGTCATGGGCATCAACACCAACGGCCTCAATGAGTACCAGATCCGGGCTTACCGGCGGCCGATGCGAAGCACGGATATCCTCACGGTTAAGGTCGTAGAGCAGGGTAAGCGCCTTGGCCGTTTTGGTGAAAATATCACCACTGGCACCAATATAGAGGGCGTTTTTACGACTGCCGGTAAGGGTATTGACCGCGCTTGTCATCAGGGAGTCTCCAGGCCGACATTTTGCAGGAGGTTGGTCACTGTGCCGGGGTTCCGGCTGGCAATCTGCCTGCCGAATAAAAAGGCGGGCCAGAAACCAGGATTAGTCATATTCTCTCCAGGCATGGTGATTTTGGTGCCGCGGGCGATTGGTGAGACGATTTTAGCGGTAACCACCACCGCTAACTCTGATTGTTGTTTGTCATAGGAACTGGAGCGGAAAAGGGCTCCAAGGACGGGAATATCGCCTAAAAGTGGAACCTTGTTGACCGTTGAACGAATTTCATCATGCAGTAAACCGCTGACCACAAAGCTTTCACCGTTATGTACCTTGATAGTGGTATTGGTATTACGGGTCTTAAACCCCGGCATGACCACATTACCGAGGGTGATACCGTTGGTCCAGTCTACCGAGCTTACTTCCTGTTTCAGGGAAATGCTGATGAGTCCGTTTTCCAGGATGACCGGCGAAAAATCCAGGATGATACCGTACTTTTTCCATTCCACGGTGATAGTGTTTTGTTGTTGGGCCACCGGAATCGGCACTTCGCCACCAGCCAGAAAACTGGCTGATTTACCAGATTCAACCACCAGGGTGGGCTGCGCCAGTACCCTGGCCAGGTCATGGCCCTCCATAATGGATAATACGCCGTAAAAGTCGGTGCCGGTGGGGTTAAAGCCAATCTGAAAGGCATTGGTGTGAGGAAAAGCGAGCCCTCTCTTTACTCCGGCGTTGGCAGAACTGACGACCCCTGAGACAATTTTGTCGACATTAATGAGAAAATCGGCACCTGTACCGAGATTACCGGGGGGGAAGAGTCCCACCTGATCCCTTTTGTTCTGTAATGCGATACCAGCCCGCATGGGATTGCCTTTAATGACCTCGGCTACCCGGACAAAAAGCTGAACCTGTTGCTGGCCGGTAACGGTGATAAGATTGACCACCTTATAGTCGAGGCTGGTGAGAATTTTCTGCAGCCGCTCACCCCGGCTGGCTGTGGGTACCGTGCCGGTGAGCAGCAGCTGCTGGGGGCTGAGGGTGAAGTGGACTTTACCATCCGGGGCTATTCTTTTGATTATTTCCGCCACCTGTTTGGTGGCCAGGGCCTTTACTCCTACACGGACGACAAAATGTTTTTCAATTTTATCCTTGTTCCAGATACGTAGTTCCGTCTCGCCTACTCCTTTGCCGGTAAGCATAATCTCATTGGTGTCAAGAACCTTCACTGTAGCCACATCCGGGGAGGATATCTGTACCCGCTTGATTTTTAACGCGGTGTTGAGCACATAGCTTTCATCAATGGCGAGATTGACAATGTTACCCACAGATGAGGCGCGGCCCGGGATGGAGCTCAGCGTGAGCAGGCAGGTTATGAGAATCAAAACTTTTTTCATTTTTTAATTACCTCGGTATTGACACGGTCGCCACTGATAACAGTTACCGTCTCTTTTTTGGGTTTTTTCGATTTTCTAAGGGGGTGTCGTCTCGGTGATGCCTTTTTTCCACTGACAGATAAAGATGACAAGGTAAGGCTTGGTGAGGAGACGACTATTTCCTGGTCATCGGCGTTCCGCAGAGCGAGGTGGATTTTGCCGATTTCCATGGCAAGGGTCAGTGCCAGGGCCTGCTTTGGGGTAACCTCCAGGGTGATGGTCGTGGCCTTCGGTATCTGAGAGGGGTTGGAAAAATATTTATTATCTTTTTTCTTGTCACCTGTCTCATTATGGTTCTGCAGCCTGTTACCCACGGATAACACCTGAATATCCTGAAGGATAATTTTACCTATCTTCTGCCGTCCTTTATTACTCCCCGGTAAGACGGACAGCACGTCTACCTTATCTTTGGGGGCGATTATGCCAAGCAGCCCACTGGTCGCGTCAAGCCAGAGACGAATAGCCCGGCGGCCGGCGGCTAAAGTGATCCTGTTGTTTACCTTGGGGTTGATATGGTGAAGCCGTTCTTTAACGATCCATTCACCTTCATACATATTCTGCTGGATTTTTTGACCAATGACGACAGCCGG
>DRPV01000011.1 GCA_011330685.1 Desulfobacterales bacterium | reverse complement strand
GGTTTCTTAAATACCCTGGCCTGCACCGCCGATAATTCGGCAGCTTCCACCTTACCTGATACCTCCCCAGGGCTGATTACCTGCCAGCTGCCAAGCTGGGCCGCCGCCCTCAATATCGGCGCGAGGCGGCGGAGCAGAGTGGATAAGACATAGGCCGAACTGCCGCGGATCACCTCCTGGCTAAAGAGATCAACTGTCCATTCATCCGCCTGAAACGCCTGGCCAAGATGCTCGGCCTTGGCTTGGAGCAGGGCGTGGTAATAATCGATAAAGCCGCCTAATGCTTCCGTAACGCGGTCGAGTACCGAACCGGCATGGAGTACCCACTCCCGCTCGGATTGATCTGATTCCCGCAGCCGCCGCCAATGATGGAAACAGCTGCTCAGGGATTCATCATCATGGTTGATTATGAGATTGTCAAGCACTGAGTCGAGCAGCTCAACCAGGTCTGCCTGACTGAAGTCCTTGGTACGGCGCTCAATTACGAGGCGCAGAAACTCCTCCAGAGCCAGATCAAGATAAAGCAGGTCACGAAGGCAGCGGGTATCTGGGTTGGTATGTAAACGGTCAATTAAGCCGTGGCGCAAGTTAGTGAGGGAGCGTACCTGATCCATCACCGTGATATTCATATTATCCCGGTCGTTATAGAAACGCCACAGCCTGTCTCGCAGCTGGTCATCTAAGCAATGACCAGCCGCTTCGGCGGCGCTGAAGAGGTCGGTGGCGGAATAGATGGATTTTAAAAGTTGCAGGTATTTTTCAAAATCAGCGATTAAGCCGTTCTTGATATAAGGCACAAAATCAGGGGCGGTTACTATGGGGCGTTCAAAGGTCTCTAAGCGTTCTTTGCTTATTCCACCCTCGGCAAGAGTCTTGTAAAATATGTCTAACTGGCCGTTACTGCGCAGAAATGCCAAATAGGCTTCGCAGATAACAATATCGTCCGGGGTGGCGTTGTTGTGGAGCTTCTGGTGCCATTCCTCCATGAAATGGCCGGTAACCTCCTTGATCTTGTGGCGGTGCATAATCTGGAGAATATCATCACGAATACGCTGCCCCCGGCCGCCCTCTCCGCCCCGGCCGACGGTGGATAAAATAAGGCGGATCAGCTCACGGCCGGCCTGGGTGTTATGGCGGTAGCATTCCGCCAGTTTCATGGTAAGGCGCTGCTGAGCATGGGTCAGTTCACGGGGCTGGGTATTATATTTGCGCTGCCAGTCAAGCTGGCGAATGGCGGAAAAGCGCAGCCAGACAAAGAGCAGAGCCAGGCCCTGTGAGTCAGTGCCTATGCGGTCCAGTAAATCATGGGCCAGGTTGAACCTGTGCATCAGAGTCCATGAATTGCCCCCCGTTTCCACTTGAATGATCTGGTCGGCAATCTCGGCAAGTTCCGTTGTCGCCAGGGCCGTATCTGCCAGGGGTGGATTTTTTACCGGGATAAAGAAGTTCCGCTCAGGCTTAAACCACTGGCCGGTGTCAAGCTGATGGAGCACAAAAGTCAAGCCCTGTACTGCCTCGTCGGCCGGCCATTCAAGTTGCAGCTGGTTAAGACCATCAATCTGGATAAAATCGCTTTGGGCCGCCTTGTCATCCACGGTGATTGTGCCTCGCGGGCGGAGATGTTCCGGCGGCAGCAGCCACTCATAGCGGGATTTTTTGTTTATCCCCCAATGCAAGGCCAGGCGGCCCGTGATATCGCTGTAGAGTTTAATCAGGTAATGTTCCCCGCTTAGAATCACGGCCGCGGCCAGCTCCGTGCCGGCCAGGTGATATGTCTGTCTGAAAAGAACCTGGCGATCGCTGAGTTCCTTACGCAAGACCTCAGTGGGAGAAAACAATGACTCGCCGGCCAGGGGTAGTTTTATGCAGTAATTCTTACCGTTATTATTGTCCCAGCGGTCTTCGTCCGGGAAAAAGAGCACAAAGGAGAGGCTGGAAAAATCACGGGCGGCTGGAAACTTAAGCTGGATCCGGCTTTTCGTCTTTTGGACGGTAAAGGCAGTCTGCACGGCAGCAAGGCTGACGGCATTGGTGTCAGGCGGCCAGGCGGCCTCCGGCGGCAGCTGCCATGCGGCCTTGGGGCCGTTGGATACCCCCCAGTGCAACAGGCATTTTTCCTGGCTGTTGAGCGTCAGGGTCACCATCAGGCTCTTGGCTGTTTTCTGCTTTTTAATCTGGAGAGCAAGACCTTTGGCTAATTTTACAGTGGTTGATTCTTCCATGGTAATCCTCTACAATGTTCTTAATCTAAGCCACGAGGTAACCATTCAGCTGCACTCCATCTTCGTCCGTTTGGCCCTCCTCACGTACAGGGAGTACAGACTCGGAGGTCAAAACGAACGAACCTGGAGCACATCTGAACGGTTACGGTTTCGAGTTTCGGGTAATTTGTTGCCTTTGCTGAATAGTTACGCCACGAGAACAATCAAACTTCTCGGCCCCACTAAGTATCCTGGATGATAATTCCCCACTAAGGGCGCCTGTCCCTCTCTCTCAAAGATATCATCAGGGGATTTCTGTGAGGTATCAATTATCCGCCGCCATGGCCGGCCGACATCCGGCACCTCGAAATGGCGTCCGTCTTCCGAGGCGTTAATCATCACCACGATATCATCGTCAGGATCTTTGGCGGCTTTATGGCCCTCTAACATGAAGGCCAGCCAGCGGGCATTATCAGACCAATCCGCCTGGGCGTTTTTTTCACTTAACCAGCGGATACCGCCGTTGCCTCCGAAAAAATGTTCTCGCCGCAGGCTGTGGTGCCGTTTGCGAAAGGCAATCAGCAGCCGGGTAAAACGCAGCATGTCCTGGTGCCGGTGAGCAAATTCCCAGTTAATCCAGCTGATCTCGTTGTCCTGACAATAGGGATTGTTGTTGCCCTGCTGGGTACGGCGGAACTCGTCACCTGCCAGAATCATCGGTACTCCCTGGCTTAAGAGCAGGGTGGCGAGGTAATTTTTCATATGCTGAAAGCGTTTACGGTTGATCAGCGGGTCATCACAGGGCCCCTCATGGCCAAAATTCAGTGAATTGTTATTATTTTCTCCGTCGTGGTTATTCTCGCCATTGTCCTCATTATGCTTCTCGTTGTAGGAAACCAGGTCGTTTAAGGTGAAACCATCATGGGAAGTGATAAAGTTGATACTATGGTATGGACAGCGGCCGGATTTTTTATAGAGATCTTCGGAACCGCAAAGGCGGTTGGCGAGATTACTCACAAATCCCCTGGTATCTTTCCAGAAGAGCCGGACATGGTCACGATAATAGCCGTTCCACTCGGCCCAGCGCCTCCAGGCGGGAAAGGTGCCGACCTGGTATAAACCGGCCGCGTCCCAGGCCTCGGCTATGATCTTGGTATCGGCCAGCACGGGGTTTAAGGCAATCTGTTCCAGGAGGGGCGGGTTTTCCAGGACTTCTCCATTGACCCCCCGGCCCAGTATGGAGGCCAGATCAAAACGAAAACCATCAACATGCATCTCTGATACCCAGTATTGCAGACAGCTGATTATCATGTTGCGAACCTGGGGATGGTTGCAGTTCATGGTGTTGCCGCAGCCGCTGTAGTTCCGGTAAGCCCCCTTCTCGTCCAGCATGTAATAGGTGCTGTTGTCAATGCCCCGGAAGGAGATAGTCGGGCCCTGCTCGTCCCCCTCACCCGTGTGGTTGAATACCACGTCGAGATAGACCTCAATCCCGGCCCGGTGGAATTTTTTGATCATCTGCCGAAATTCATCTACCTGGCGGCCATTGCTGCCATTACAGGCATAGCTGGCCTTGGGAGCCCAAAAGGCAATGGGTGAATATCCCCAGAAATTATACAGCCGTTCTCCGGTACGCGGGTGATGCCGTACATGCTCGTTTTCATCGAACTCAAAGATTGGTAAAAGTTCCACCGCCGTTACCCCGAGTTTTTTCAGATAGGGGATTTTCTCCGTCAATCCGAGGTAGGTGCCGGGATGCTTGACCCCGGAAGAAGGATGCACCGTATAGCCGCGCACGTGTAGTTCATAGATAATGGTCTCGCTCAGTGCCGTCAGGGGCGGCACATCGCCCTCCCAGTCATAATCCTCTGCCGGCAGGCAGCCAAGCCGGTGGTGAACTATCTTTTCTCCCTCCGGAGTGCTTGTATGGAAGATATCGGATTCACCCCAGGTAGAACCGCCGCTTAAGGCCCTGGCGTATGGATCGAGCAGGATAACATCCGGGTCAAAGCGCTGACCTTGCTGCGGGGCGTAGGCGCCATCGACGCGCCAGCCGTATTGAATGTCAGGAGCAAGATTGTGAACCAGCAGGTGCCAGATATGGCCGGTACGATTAAGGTGAGAATCAAGTGGTATTTCGAGCCGGGCGCCATCGCTGTCCGGTTGGCATAAAATCAGGCTGACGGAAGCGGCGTTCCGGGAGCAGATTGAAAAATTAATCCCGCTCTTGAGTACAGTGGCACCAAAGGGCAAAGATTTACCGCGGGTGACTGTATAGCCATCGACGCGCCTGGTATCTTTAAGTACGGCCATTATTACCCTCCGTTATTTCTTGAGCATAAAACCATCAGCCATTCGTAACCGTTCAGGAAAGCAAAGATTCCGAGATGGTGTTCATGGAGCGCTTACATCGGACACTGTCTATTCTTTGATATATTCATATATCTTTGTGTAATCACTGCCCGGCCGATTCCAGGAATAGTCGCAGCGCATGCCGTTTTCCATTAATTCCCGAAAATGCCGCGGGTAAATATACCACATGCCGATGGCCCGCCGCATGGCGGATTCCAGTCCCTCATTATTTAAGTCATTAAACACATAGCCGTTTCGTTCGTTATACGGACGATGGGCGTAGTCCGCGTCAAAAATTGTACAGGCCAGGCCGCCGGTGTTGCGCACTATGGGAACCGTGCCGTATTTCAAGGCAATCAACTGGGTCAGGCCGCAGGGCTCAAAGGCGCTGGGAATGAGCAGCATGTCGGAGCCGGCATAAATGAGGTGGGCCAATTCTTCGTTGTAGGAGATCTCAAGATGGCAGTCCGGGTTATCGTTCAGACGGTGTTTGATTTGCTGGAAATCATGATTTATACCCGGATCAGGACTTGAACCAAGCAGGACAAATTGGCAGCCGTGGGCCAGGGAATAGGTGATGGCGTGCCGAATCAGATTGACGCCTTTCTGGTGATCTAAACGGCTGACCACGGCGATAATTGGTTTCATGTCCTGCCGCAGTAACAGACGATGGCGGAGGGCCTCTTTGTTCTTATATTTGTCTTCAATGTGATTTAAGGAATATTGACGGGTAATATGCGGATCGATTTCCGGATTCCAGACATTATAGTCAATACCGTTCAGGACACCGCCGAATTTTGCCGCGTGCGTATGCAGTGTATTCTGGAGGCCGTAACCCTGATCCGAATTTTTTATCTCCCAGGCATACCGGGGGGAAACAGTTGTCACAAAATTGGAAAAAACTATGCCGCCCTTCATTAAATTAAAGGCGCTGTGCACATGGTCGTCCTGCAGTTGATGATGATTAAAATAATGGGCCGGATCAAGGCCGACCTGTCTTAGAATATCCGGTCCGCACAATCCTTGATGCATCAAATTATGCAGGGTATAGCAGACCCTTGAATGGCTCATGCCCTGATACTTATATACATCATAGAGCAAGACGGGAACCAGGCCTGTCTGCCAGTCATGGCAGTGAATAATATCAGGGTGCTTGTTGGATTTAAGCATAAATTCCAGGGCGGCACGACTGAAAAAGGCAAAGCGTTCAGGGTCATCATGATGCCCATAAAGAATGCCGCGGTCGAAGAAATTCTTATAAAAATACGGTCTTATAAAAAAACATTTCAGGCCATCGACAAAACCAAAATAGACGTCACAGGGAACCTGCTGATCATGATAGGGAACCTTGAGGTTACTGTATGTCTTTTGCAGCCCCCAGATATGGTCAAAACGCATACAGTCGTAGAACGGTAGGATAATTTCCACCGCGTTGCCTCGAATTTCCAGTTCACGGCTCAGGCCTTGAACCACGTCGGCCAGCCCGCCGACTTTGGCGACCGGGGCGCATTCTGAAGTTACCATTATGATGTACATACGGTTAACCCTTTTTGTCAGAGTTTTATACGAGAGTCACCTGCCAGGGGTGTTCGTGGAGCGCTTAGCTTGTCGCGTCTTTTCAGCGTAACCGTTCAGGTAAGCGCAGACTCCGAGATGGGGTGCAGGTGAACGGTTACTTTTCAGCCGAAGGCGCGATAGTCAACGCGCGGGAAAATATTGTTCCGGTATTCTATCATCGACAGCCATCTCTCATCTATTGCTTGATTATCGATTTCTCTTTCAAGGCGGCGCAGCTGGCTGAGGTGGGTATTGAGTCTGCGGGCCGCGTAATCCGGC
>DRPV01000010.1 GCA_011330685.1 Desulfobacterales bacterium | reverse complement strand
TCCGTACAGTCCCCGCGGTGGCGATTGACGGTAAACTTGCCGAATGTTGTGCGGGTAAAGGCCCTGATGAGGTGATTTTACGTAGAGCTGGATTAGGGCAAGCCATAAATTGATTAGTAAACGATCAATTAATTCCAACTTCATATAACTCTCTAACTGTAGGTGTTTCAGGGACACCAGTCCTGCACATGTACCAACCCCGCGACCACATCGGTATATCGCGGGGTTGGTACAAAAATGGGGCCGAAATTTCCCTCATTCCTGCGGATTAGGGCCGATAATGGGTTGTGAATTTACCCCTCGTTCCCACGCTCCTGCGTGGGAACGCATACAGATGTGGAGCCGTATCGTCTCCATAACTACGCCGGCAGCTGGTATCCAAATTCCCTTGACATAAACCTGTTATAATTATAGCCTGACAGCCATGACTGGTTTTGAACGAATAACATGGCTGTACAAGGAATTAAAGGACAATAAATATCCCAACCGCCAGCAATTCATGACCAGCTTTGAGGTCTCATCCAGCACCTTCAAACGGGATTTATCCTTCTTTCGCGACCGTCTAAGCGCCCCAATAGAATACGATGAGAAACGCCGGGGCTATTTCCTCACCGATACCGCCTTTGAACTCCCCTCCTTCTGGTTCAACCACCGGCAGTTATTAATCATTGCTGCCGTCTGTCGGCAATTGGAGCAATTTACCACCTCCCCGGCCATTAAGAATCTCAGAACCCGTCTGCAGGGAATAATCACCGCCCCCAATGGCCGCCGCATGGAGATATTCTCCTTCGAGAATGCCGCCTGCGTCAGCTGCGATAATGCCAATTTTGACACCCTGAGCCAGGCCATACTCATGGAACGTCTCATCCGCATAACTTACAAAGACGGCAAAAAGAACAATATAAGCTGTCGTGATGTGGAGCCGTATCGTCTCCATAACTACGCCGGCAGCTGGTATCTGATTGCCTTCTGCCGCCTGCGCCAGGCCCCGCGCACCTTCCAGTTGAGCCGAATACTAAATATCGAGGTTTTGCGGGAGAACGTGGAACATCGCTTTAACGTGAATGACTATCTTACCACCGCCTTCGGCATTTTCAAGGGCCGGAATATAACCACAGCCGTCCTCCGCTTTCGCCCGGCCCTGGCCCGCCTTATCAACGAACAATGCTGGCATCCCAGCCAGATTACAAGATGGGAGCGGGACGGCTCGCTCACCATGGAACTGCCGGTGGCAGACCTCACCGAAATCCGGCTCAAAACCCTGCAATATGGCCGGGAGGTGGAAGTCATATCCCCGCCGGAGCTGCGCCGCCAGGTGGCAGCAGAGGCCAGGGCCATGGCAGAGATGTACGAAGCTCAGGAGACGGGAGACAGGAAGCAGGATACAGGGGGCAAAACGCCGCGCCGGGAAAGCCGCGATAGTGCATAGAAAGCGCGGCTTCAGCCGCACCAGCCTGACAAACAAGTACAGAGATAAAACTCAGCACACCCCACATAACCAGTTCCCCGCCCCCTTCGAGAGGGAGGGCCGGGGTGGGGGTTAAAATTACCCCTTACCTTCCTCGCATACGAACGTGATTCGTACCGCTATCGGCCAGGGTTGCAAGTGCGAAACAATAATGGCTGGTAATTTTTTTTGAAAAAAATACAGGTGGGTCACTATATGACCCAGGGGGTATGTTAGGGTGTGGGTATGAAGAGTGATTACCGGGCAAAAAGTACCGAAAAGATCGGGAGGAAAACAGGTGAAAACAAATATGACTCTGTTTGAAGATTATCAGATCAGGCGAATATATGATGAGGATGATGAAATATGGTGGTTTTCGGTTATTGATATTATTCGGGTACTGACTCAGCAGGACGATTATCAGACCGCTCGCAAATATTGGAACAAGCTCAAACAGCGCCTGAATAGAGAGGGGAGTCAACTGGTGACAAATTGTCACCAGTTGAAAATGACCGCTACTGACGGCAAGCAGCGCAAGACCGATGT
>DRPV01000009.1 GCA_011330685.1 Desulfobacterales bacterium | reverse complement strand
TGCGCCGGGCCGTGCTTCAGGCTGAGGACGGCGGTAACCGGATTACCCTGGGGGAACTGGTGATCGATAAAGACCGCCACGAGGTGACGATTTCCGGCACTCCGGTTCCTCTGACGGCCTCTGAATTTAAAATTCTGTCCCTCCTCGCCGCCAAACCAAGCTGGGTTTTTTCCAGAGATCAAATTCTCTCTACTATTCATGATGGTCATATCGTGGTAACTGACCGTACCGTTGATGTTCAGATAGTATCGCTGCGCAAGAAACTTGGCCCGCGGCAGGCCATTGAAACCGTGCGGGGCGTAGGATATAAACTAAGCCGGTGAGCAAACGTAAGCGCCTGGTCTGGCAGATATTCCCCCCCATGCTGGTGGTGACCATGATAGCAGTGATGGGCACCTTCTTCCTTGCCTCAAAAATAACCCGACAGTTTTATATTGAGCAGATAACAACGAATTTAAAGGTTCGCGCCCGGCTTGTGCGCTCTGATATCCAGGCTGATTTCAGAGCGGGGCAGGGTGATCTGCAGAGACGCAGCCGGCAGATGGCCGTTCTGAGCCAAGCCAGGGTTACTCTGATTAAGGCCAACGGCGAGGTCAGGGCTGATTCCGATAAAAACCCGGCGGACATGGATAATCACGCCCACCGCCCGGAGGTTGCCATTGCTCTAACCGGGAATCCGGGAACCTCCATGCGTTTCAGCCATACCCTGGGAAAAAACATGATTTATGTTGCCTTACCGGTCTTTACTACAGATAACAGACTGTCCCCGGTTTTCGGTGTAGTACGTCTTGCCATTCCCTTTATCTTTGTTAACCAGGTTCTGGACATGATGTATTGGCAGAACTTTTTTGCCGCCTTTATTATGCTGGTCATAGCTGCCATTGTCACCCTGTTTGTCTCCCGCAAACTCAGCAAACCACTGGAGGATATGGGGCGGACGGCCCGGCAGTACAGCAGGCTTGATTTCAGCCATAAGATCAACTTCCCGGACGGGGGGTACTCAATAGAGGTAGCCGAACTGGCCGATACAATCAACTCCATGGCCATGGAATTATATCGCCGGATCGATACTGTTACCAAGCAGAAAAACGAGTTGGAAGCAGTCTTTAAAAGTATGATTGAGGGGGTTCTGGTGGTGGACAATCGAGGACGGCTTGTCCGGGCCAATGATACCGCTCTGAAAATATTTAATCTCCCCTCGAACTATCATCCCGGCGCCATTACTGAGTCAATCCGTAATGTCGATTTATCCCGTTTTATACGCGAAATACTATCCGGCGGCTATGTAAGGGAGCAGGATCTGGTTTTATATCTTGCGGGTGGGGAACGACATTTCCATTTAAGCGGCACCCCCATCCGTGATGGCAGCAATAAGACAGGGGCCATGGTGGTTTTAAACGATATTACCAGAACCAAGAAACTTGAAAATATCAGGCGGGAGTTCGTGGCCAATGTCTCACATGAGCTGAAAACTCCCATCACCTCAATAAACGGTTTTGTGGAAACCCTGCTGGATGGCGCCCTGGAAAACAGTTTGGAGGCAAAACATTTTTTAGAGATCATTCATCGGCAGGCCAGACGTTTGGATGCCATTATCAATGATCTCTTGAAATTATCCAGGATTGAGCGCGAAGATGATATGGGCGCGGTTGAGCTTCATCATCAGGATTTATTGCCGGTGTTGAATAATTGTCTTGAAATGTGCGCCGTGGCGGCCAGGGAAAAGGGGATAAAACTCATCCTTGACGGCGGGCCGGGGATAACGGCGCTTATAAACCAGAACCTCATGGAACAGGCCGTAACTAATCTCGTGGTTAACGCCATAAAATACAGCAGTGAAGGCGGGGAAGTACGAATTAAATCCTGGCAGGATGAAAGGCAGATTCAGATAGCGGTGAGTGATAACGGTTGTGGAATCGCCAGGGAACATTTATCCCGTCTCTTTGAACGTTTTTATCGCAGTGATAAGGCCCGGAGCAGAAAGCTGGGAGGAACAGGCTTAGGTCTTGCCATTGTTAAACATATTGTCAAGGCTCATGGTGGTGAGGTCAAGGTCAAAAGCCGTTCAGGGCGCGGCAGTACCTTTACCATTATTCTGCCTGATACCCCTCTGCGGCCTATTTCTTAAATTCATAATATATCAAAATTCCAAACGTTCAATAAACCACTGTGGGAGTAAGGTAAGCGTTTCAGGGGCGCTTACATAAAATCCACTTGTTCTCCTGCAAAAGGTAGCAGGGCTTAAAATTAAGTTTATAATTCATGGCGGCCACCTCCTCTATATAAAGTCCAAGGTAGATATATTTCATTCCATGACGGCGGGCGTAATCAGCCATGTACAGGATGTTGAAGGTGCCAGGGCTGCGATGAGCCGCCGCCGGATCGAAACAAAAATAGACCAGATTAACAGCGTTCTCGTAAACATCGACAATGGAGAGTCCTATCAATTGGTCATTCAAACGGAATTCCACCTCGTAGGTATAACCAAAGCTGTTAATAAAAAAACCAGCGTAATATTCCAGAGCCGTATTGCCCCGCCCTGGAAAGCGGCTGCTCAGGAATTTATCGCAGAGGTTGAGCTTTTCAGTGTTGATTCTTAAAGGCGATATTTTAATTTCTAAATCTTGGTTACGCCGCCACACCCGGCGCTGATTACGATTTTTTTTGAAGGTTTCGGCCTCGAGACGAATGGGGATACAGGCCTGGCAGTTCTGACAGCGCATGGTATAAAGATAATTGCCATTACGCCTGAAACCGGCGGCTAAAAAAGACTCCAACGTCTCCATGGGCAGAAAATCAAAATAAGCCTGGTGATAAACAGCGGGAGATGCCATATCATATGGACATTTCACCCTGACGTTCTGGAAGCAACGCTCAAATCTCCCGCTCATTTTCTACCACCTTTTTATAATCTGCCAAGAGTATCTATGAAAAGTTCCAAATCGTTTTTCCCCCCTGGTTGGTAATTCTCCGGATAGAGAAGGGCGGCCATATAAAAAACACTATCTAAGCGCAGAGCCTTAAGGGCGGCATGTGAGAATCCACCCAGCCGGTCACGAAGGAGTTTTTGGAGATCAATGTCGAGATCAGCAGTTAACTCCCGTCCAAGATTAGAGATACCGTGGAGGATTTCGGCTTTTTGTTTTAAGAGATCATGGTACGACCCTAAATCATAATTGTCAGCGAGAACCGCGTCGGCTTCTGCTTCTAATCTACTGATCTGGCGGGCATATTCCCGCAGTTTT
>DRPV01000008.1 GCA_011330685.1 Desulfobacterales bacterium | reverse complement strand
GCCTCGTAGGCGGCATCAAAGAGAATTATGGCCTCGTTGGCAATGGCATAATCCACCCAGGTCTGTAATTGTTCCCTGGTGGCCACCGTGCCGGTGGGATTATTGGGATAACAGAGATAGATGAGATCAACTCTGTCGGCAGGCAACGCCGGGGTGAAGTTGTTTTCCGCTGTGCAGGGCAGGTAGGTGATGCCCTGGTAATAACCCTGACTGTCGGCCTTACCGCCGCGGCCGACCATAACATTGGTGTCATTATAGACTGGATAGACCGGGTCGCAAATGGCCGCCTTGTTGTTTAAATCAAAGATATCCAGGATATTGGCAGTATCGCATTTAGAGCCGTCGGAAATAAAGATCTCCGAGGTTTTTAATTCCACGCCGAGAGGTCTGTAGGCCTTGTCTATAAGCACCTCGCTGAGCCAGGAATAGCCCTGCTCCGGGCCGTAGCCGTGAAATGATTTCGCCTGGGCCAGTTCATCAATTCCAGCCCGGAAGGCCTCTATAACCTTTGGTGCCAGGGGCCTGGTAACGTCGCCTATCCCTAAGCGGATAATTTCCGCCTCCGGGTTGGCCGCCGCAAACCGACTGACCCGGCGGCCAATCTCCGGAAAAAGGTAACCGGCCTTCAATTTAAGATAATTATCATTAATACGTGCCATATATAGTCCTTATCGATTATTTATAACATCCATGCCTGATTTCTCAGACACAACGAAACATGAACTGTAACTGTTCAGCTGCACTCCATCTCGGAGTCTTCGCTTTCCTGAACGGTTACAGTTCACAGTTTAGGGCAATTCGGTACCTTAGCTGAATAGATACCATGAAACTTAAGAATAAGTTGAACATAAGTAGTCATAAAAAGATACAAAATATACTCATTTCCAACTGGAGTAAATAAAAAAAGGCCGCGATAAATGATTATCGCGGCCTTTTAGCTTCTCTGGCGGTTTTGATCTAACCGATGGGTGTAAAATATAGGTAACTATTCAGCTGCACCCCATCTCGGAGTCTCCGCTTTACTGAACAGTTACGGCTCTGAGTTTAGGGTGGTTTGTTGCCCATACTGAATAGTTGCAAATATAAAAAGTTACTGCATTATCAAACGGGCGTTTAAAGGTTGAACAGGTCGATTATTGTTAAAGCCCAAAGCCTTATTCAGCTTGGCGGCCTGAGCGGCGGACACGGTGGGGTGATTCTTCATAACTATCCAGAGTACCCCCTCCGAACATGGCGGTGTGGTCAGCGAGCCGTTAAAACGGTAATAATCGTGGTTGGCCGGTAATAAATCGGCGGCATTAACGGTTTCGGCACTTTTATTTTCAGTCCCGGGACTCATGGGCATATTTTTCCAGACTGAGGCTATGGTTTTGTTTGGCGCTCCTTCCTTATAAAGAACGGCTACCACCGCCAGATTGCCATGGGTATCGGCATGAACCAGATGGGCCTCAAGGGGGAACGATTTGCCGTTAATCTCATTCTCGCTCGGGGTGTGAAAATGGAATTGCTTCAGGGTATAGGTATGACCGTCAACCATGAGAGTACTGCCGTTCTGGTATTTAACTTCTATGGTGTGGCCGTTATTCAATACCGTCATCGGGGTTTTTTGATAATTGACAGCTATTGGTGATAACTGGGCCTGTATCATATTAGTCAGGTTTACCGGAGACTGGTTTACGCCGTTGCCGCAGGCGGAAAAAGCCGGGTTTAATCCCGCCCAATGCTCCGGCCCGCTATGGCCGCTGTAGCTCCAATGCCCTCCGGCCAGGGCGGTGGTGGCGGATAACAAAAGCGCGCCGCTCATCAACAGAAAAGTTTTTTTCATTTTGTTTCTCCTTTTTGTTAGTTATTTTGTGTCGTTATGACAAAAAATGAATACTCATTCATTACATGAAATTTATTTTTTTGCAATTAATAAATAGCTTGATCTTGTAAAAAAAATGAAAGGGATTATTAGTTTCAAACTATTCTCAGAAAAAGCGCCGACATTATCGGCCACAAGATATAAAAATGAGTAAATATGATGGCATCTCCATTCACCCTGCACCGACAATCATCTCAATGCGCCGCCCGCTGGGGCGAAGTATCCACTCCCCACGGGGTTTTTCAGACTCCGGTATTTATGCCGGTGGGTACCCAGGCCACGGTGAAGGGGATGACTCCGGCAGATCTGAAAAATATTGGGGCCGAGATCATTCTCGGCAACACCTATCATCTTTTCATTCGGCCGGGCTGCGAATTAATTAAGGAATTTGGCGGGCTGCATAGTTTTATGGCCTGGGATCGACCCATTTTGACTGACAGCGGTGGTTTCCAAATTTTTTCGCTACGGGAACTGGCCAGGATAAGTGAGGAGGGGGCGGCCTTTAAATCACATCTTGACGGCTCTGCCCTGTTTTTAAGCCCGGAGAACGCCGTGGAGGTGCAGGAGATTTTAGGCTCGGATATTATGATGTGTTTAGATACCTGTATACCCTATCCGGCTGATCTAAATGAGGCCCGCCGAGCCACCGATCTTACCGCTCGCTGGGCGCGGCGCTGCCGCGCGGCCCACCATCGGGAGAAGGGCCAGCTGCTTTTTGGTATTGTTCAGGGCGGCATGCATAAGGAACTTCGGGCTCAGGCCGTTGAGCAATTACAGGAAACAGGCTTTGACGGTTATGCCATGGGTGGGCTCAGTGTGGGTGAGCCCAAGGATTTGATGCTCGACATTACTGAATATACCGCCGCCCTCATGCCCAGGGATTATCCTGTTTATTTAATGGGAGTAGGCACTCCGGCAGACCTGGTGGAGGGCGTTTGGCGCGGAGTGGATATGTTTGACTGCGTGATGCCCACCAGAAACGCCAGGAATGGAATGCTCTTTACAAGCACCGGCAGGGTTGTTATAAAGAACGCTCGTTATCGGAAGGATCAAAGGCCTGTTGATGAAAACTGCACCTGTTATACCTGCCGTAATTTTTCGCGGGCCTATCTAAGGCATCTCTATATGGCTCATGAGATACTGGCCGCCACCCTCAATACCATTCATAATCTCCATTATTACGTGGGATTGATGGCCGGGATTAGAAAGGCTCTGGAAGATGATTGTTACGAAGAATTCCGCCGTGACTTTTATGCACAAAAAGCAAGCGCTTCATGAACACTCAGAAACGCTTACACGTCGGTGGCTCGCCGCCATCGGTGGTTGATTGATCGCTAACCCCAAAAAAAACAATAAAGGAGAAGTGTCATGTTGGGAGTAAATATTGCTCAAGCCGCTGGTAACGCGGGGGGCAGTCCTGGTCAGAGTTTTATGTCTTTTGTACCGCTGATCTTAATTTTCGCGGTGTTTTATTTCCTGCTTATCCGTCCGCAGCAGAAAAAGGCCAAGGAACAGCAGACTTTTTTAAGTAATTTAAAAAAGGGTACCGCCGTGGTCACCCAGGGCGGTCTGCATGGGGTGATTACCGGCCTCACCGACACCGTGGTCACCCTCGAGATTGCGGATAATATACGGGTGAAGGTTGCCCGGTCTTATATAATGGGCTCAGCTAATTCGGTTAAATCCAAAGAGGTTTGCGCCCCCGGCGGCGGCTGAAAAACACCCCGGGTTTAACCTCATCGGGAATGAGGTATAATTTTGTTGCCGCTTTGATAATTTTAGGTTATTAATCTCAGCAACTGAACTCATAAGCGCCCGTAGCTCATCTGGATAGAGTATCGGACTACGAATCCGAGGGTAGCAGGTTCGAATCCTGCCGGGCGCACCAAGTTAAATCAAGCACTTAACTCATTTTTAGAGTTAAGTGCTTTTTTAGTTTTAAGCATTTTGTCCCCACCTTGTCCCCGTTTTTAGCGCAGCGCAGTAAGCCCCCCCCCTGTGAATTTTTTACCCTCGTTGTTTTTTGCCTCGCCGTCTATCCACCTTGACCTTGCCATCATAACGTTTCCAGCGTTTATCTTTTCTTTCTTGATCTTCTAACAAAATTAGTGGATCGGGGGGCGACTGACTGGATCGTAAAAATTTTTTGTGCTGCCGCCACTCTTGCTCCCAAATCCCCGCGAGCTTATCTAACAAAAACTTTGTTGGGCTCGAAAAGTGCCGCCAAGTAGCCATGGCTGATAACCTATCATATATACGTCGTGGAATTTGGATGGTTACAGGCTTATCATCGTGACCGTGACCGCGCTCCTGGTGATGGGATCGGTATCTGGCTTGCGCTATTGCTATTTGCAGTTTACGCCGTTGCCCTTTGCTGAGATAATTATCAATGAAATCATTAAGTTGATCCGTGTTAAAATCTTTGCGGTAAGCTTCGCTTGCCGTCTCAGACAATTCTCTACCATCTTTTTTCCTACTCAACCACTTATGTGCCCAGACTGTTTCCTTCATAGCCAGTTGCCAAGTCGTTGGGCGGCCTCGTCCTTGTTTTTCCATCCTGTTTGACTCCAGATTGTAAATT
>DRPV01000007.1 GCA_011330685.1 Desulfobacterales bacterium | reverse complement strand
AGTTCGGCGGCCTGCTTTAATTTTCCCCGGTCAGGTCGAGGCTCAATGGCAATATAATCCCGCAGGGCCTTCAGGGTTTCATCCTTATTCCCGAGAGCGGCCTGGAGCTGTACCACCAGCCGGGCCGATTCCAGATCGGCAGGCACAAGATGCCGGTAGAGAACAAGGTATTTAAGCGCCTTTCGTAAGTCCTTGAGTCCCAGATAACATTTAGCAAGCCGCTTTAACAAATTATGGTCTCGGGGATAGCGCCGCCGCAGAGCCAGAAGATGCGGCAAGGCCTTATCGACCTGGCCCAGGGCCTCATAATAAGCGGCGAGATAGCGCTGAGCCTCCATATCACCAGGGCGGCGGGCAAGCAGCCGTCGCCAGTAAGAGACGGCCCGGCCTTTATCACTATGCTCCAGGCTCAAGGCCGTATAACGTAAAATACGCCAGGGGGTATCAGCGGCCCTGCTCAGAGTGATGAAAATCCGGCCGGCAGTTTTATAATCACCATGTTCATAGGTCAGACAGGCCAGAGCCCGCCTCAAACCAGGGCTGTCTGGTGATAGTTTAAACAGTTTTTTCAAATAGGGCAGAGCCACGCCGGAATCCCCAGCCTTGAGCAGGGCGAAGGCCGCGCCGGCAAGACTTTGCTGATCAACGGGATTATTTTTTAAGAGAGAGATAAAATATTCGGCCGCCAGCTGAAAATGGCCGCCGCTAACCTCCAGAGCGGCCAAGGTTCGCAGGTACTCCGGGCTGCCGTCTCCCATATTTGCCAAAAGCTTAATGGCCTCATTATCCCGGCCCAGGACATGAAGGACATTGGCGAGTTCCCAGGCCGCCGCTTTAAGATCCGGTTTGGCGGTCAGGGCCTGACGATAACTTTCGGCCGCCTCCTTCAAATTACCGGCCGAAGCCTGGCGGCGGGCTCTGTCCCAGGCTGTCTCCCAGGCCGGATGCCTGACAGGGCCCAGAGTTTTAATCAGGGTTGAACCTGGTTTTAAAACCTCGGGCCAGGGGATGTTGCTAAAAGAAAAGCTGCGGAGAAAATCAGGGGCAGGGGTAATCGCACACCCCGCGGCATGGGAGGACAGGGGAATTATAAACAGCCCGACAAGAATAAGAAGGGAAAAACCAAGGCTAAATTTTATCAGTTTCCGGCACATACAAGAATCTCATAGCCGCGGCATAACCCACCGGTCAATTCAGCGGGCTTTACGGTAAAAATTATAAATATTTTCAACCACAAAATGAATCATATCCCGGCTTAACTCCGGATAAACAGGCAAAGCCAGGGTCTCCGCCGCCGCAAGCTCCGCCACCGGCATCCGTAAATCATTCAGCCCCATATCGGCCACACAGGCCTGTTTGTGCATGGGCACAGGGTAATACACCGCGCAGCCCACGTCATGGGCCAGGAGATAGTCTCTTAATTCGTCCCGTTGCCGACAGCGGATAACAAATTGATTATAGACATGATAATCGGCGGCCGCTTCACCGCCCAGAACCGCGGCCTCGGCATAAACCGCCGTGGGCGGCGTAATCTCGTCGGCAGTCAAACCGCACTCGGCCAGCAATTCGCAATAGAGGGCGGCATTCTGCCGCCGGGCCTTATGCCAATCCGGCAAATGGGGTAATTTTACATTCAAAGCCGCCGCTTGGATGGGATCAATCCGAAAATTACCGCCCAGAACAGCATGGAAATAATTAGAAGATCCGCCATGCACCCGAATCACCCGGATAAGCGCCGCCAGGTCATCATCATCAACCGTAATCATGCCGCCGTCACCAATCCCGCCCAAGTTCTTACTGGGGAAGAATGAAAAACAACCGGCCCGCCCCATACTGCCCGCCCGCCGCCAGACCGTCCGCCCGTCAATGGTAAGCGGGCAAACCGCGCCAATAGCCTGAGCCGCGTCCTCAACAATGGGAATATCATATTGCCGCGCCAGGGAGGTAATGGCGGTCATATCAGCACACTGGCCATAGAGATGCACCGGCATTACCGCCTTGATTCTCCCCTGCCAGCGCGGGTTATTCAGCACCTCACGCATAGCTGCAGGTGAGATGTTATAAGAGAGCGGCTCAATATCAGCGAACAGCGGCCTGGCTCCAAGGCGAAGAATACTGCCGATGGTGGCGATAAAGGTATAAGGGGTGGTGAGAACAAAATCGCCCGGCCCCACATCCAGGGCCATGAGGGCTGCCAGCAAGGCATCCGTGCCGCTGGATACCCCAACACCATGCCTCGTCCCGCAGTACTCTGCTACCCCCGATTCCAGGGCCTCCACCCGCTCCCCAAGAATATAGGCAGTGGAATCGATTAATTCCGTAATTCCGGCCAGCATCTCGGCCCGCAGTGGTTTTAACTGCTCCTTCAAATCCAGCAATGGCACACGCATATCGTCACTCACACCTCGTAGAGGCGTATTGCCATACGCCCAAAATACATTATTAAATCTCGCCGGGGCGTATTGCCATACGCCCGCTCAAACACATTATTTCCGCCAGCTGTCAACGGCTTCATCGAGGAAATCTTTGATATCCGGCATTTCTTCTTCAAAAAATTTCTTCATCTTTTTCAGCAGATTGGCCTCAATCTGCCTGACCCGCTCCCTGGAGATGCCGAATTGATCGGCAATATCCTGCAGGGTTACATTATCATCCCGCAACAGACGATCACGCAATATCATCTGCTCCTTGGGATTCAGATGATCTTTTAATTTCGCTAAAACCATGGCCAGCCGTTCCTTGATCTCGTTGTTGGCCACATGCTCTTCCACACTCTGACCACCGGCGATTATAAAATCCTTCTGCTGGTCATCGGAGTCATCACGCAGGGGACTCTCAAGAGAGACATCACCGCCTCCCATGCGCTGGCTCATCTCAATAATCTCACTCTCCTTGACATTTAAACGCTGGGCCAGAAGTTTGGGCTCCGCCTTAAATCCCTGGGCCTCAAGAAGTTTACGCTCCTTATTGAGGCTGAAAAAGAGCTTGCGCTGGGCCTGGGTGGTGCCAATCTTCACCAAGCGCCAGTTATCCATAATAAATTTAAGGATATAGGCTCTGATCCAATAGGCGGCGTAATAGGAGAATTTAACCCCGCGGTAGGGATCAAACTTTTTTACCGCCTGCACCAACCCCACGTTGCCCTCCTGAATCAGATCCAGAAAATTGGTCATCCAGTATTTCTGAAAATCCATGGCCACCTTGACCACAAGACGCAGATTGGCGGTCACCAGCTTATAGGCGGCTTCCTGTGAGCCCTCTTCCTTGAATTTAACCGCCAGGGCATCGGCCTCTTCCCGGCTAAGCAGTTCATACTGGCTTATTTCCTGCAGATAACGATGCAGGCCGGGATGGGTAAGAACGGGCAGATTATCAGTTTCCGGCAGAGTAACCAGAGGATTTATATTTTCCGCTTTTTCCAATATATCGCCCGGCTCTATATTTTTTAATACGTTGTCTTTTTTCACTATGTCTTATTTATCAAAACCGCCTGAATGGAGAAGAATTAAATAAATTACCTCAAAACATAAAATTTTACGCTATTTTTATCGGCCTTTTTATGCTATTTGTAACCACTATCCGGCTATCCGGTTAAAAACTTGTTTTATTCTCAATAAGCCGCCGGACTCATTCTGCCCCTTGGCGCAACACGCCCAAAATACATAAAATTTTTAAATATAAAACATCCAGCAAAATTATACAATGAACAACATACGCAATTTCAGCATAATTGCCCATATCGACCACGGCAAATCCACCCTGGCCGACCGCATGATTCAGCTCTGCGGCATGGTCACTGACCGGGAATTTAAAAATCAGCTTTTAGATTCCATGGATATTGAGCGGGAGCGGGGAATCACCATCAAGAGCCAGACCATCTGCCTGCCCTACAAGGCCAGGGACGGCAGAGAATATCTCCTCAACCTCGTGGACACCCCCGGTCATGTTGATTTCAGCTACGAGGTTTCCAGAGCCCTATCCGCCTGTGAAGGCGCCCTGCTGCTGGTGGATGCCTCCCAGGGGGTCGAGGCCCAGACCCTCGCTAATCTCTATCTCGCCATGGAAAACGACCTGGAGATAATTCCCATTTTAAACAAAATAGACCTGCCCGCCGCTGACCCGGATACCGTGGCCTTTCAAATCGAGGAGGATCTGGGCTTAGACGGCGAGAATATCATTCGCTGTTCAGCCAAGACCGGCGAGGGGGTTGATGAGGTCTTAGAGGCCATAGTCAATCACCTGCCGCCGCCCGTGGGCGACAGCAAGGCCCCCTTAGAGGCCCTGATCTTCGATGCCAATTATGATGCCTTTCGGGGCACGATTATCTCCTGCCGCATCTTTCAGGGCAGCATCAAGGCCGGGGACACCATCATCTTCATGTCCAACGGATCCTCCTACAAGGTTGAGGAAGTCGGCCATTTCGACCTGAACCGCACTTCCCGCAAATCTCTGCAGGCCGGGGAAATCGGTTATATTATCGCCGGGGTGAAAACGGTTTCCGACACCAGACCGGGAGATACAATTACCCTTAAAGACCGGCCCTGCGCGGCAGCGTTACCGGGGTTTCAGGAAGTCAAGCAGGTTGTGTTTTCGTCCCTCTACCCCATTTCCACCGATGAATACGAAAATCTGGCCACTGCCATTGAAAAGCTGAAATTAAATGATGCTGCCCTCACCTACCAGAAGGACTCCTCGTCGGCTCTAGGCTTTGGTTTCCGCTGCGGGTTCCTGGGGCTTCTCCATCTCGAGGTTGTGCAGGAGCGTTTAGAGAGGGAGTTTGATATCCCCCTCATCCTCACCGTACCCTCGGTGAACTATCATTTTTATTTAAATGACGACTCGCTCTTGGAGGTGGACAATCCCGCCTATTTCCCCGACCCCACCCTGCTTAAAAATACTGAGGAGCCCTTTATCAAGGCCAGTATCCTGATCCCGGAGCGTTACATGGGAGCGGTTATGAACCTGTGCATGGAGAGGCGGGGCGAAAACACCAACTACCATTATCCCACCCCCGGCCGTATTGAGTTCACCTGCGAAATTCCCCTCGCCGAGGTAATTTACGACTTTTACGATAAATTAAAATCCATAACCCAGGGTTACGGCTCTTTCGATTATGAATTGCTGGATTATCGCCCCAGCGATCTGGTAAAATTAGACATTATGGTGAACGGCGAAAGAGTGGATGCCCTGGCTCAGCTCGTGCACCGCTCCAAGGCCCGGGAGCGCGGCCTGCACGCCTGCGAGAAGCTGAAGGATGAAATCCCGCGCCAGATGTTTAAAATTGCCATCCAGGCCGCCATCGGCGGTAACATAATCGCCCGAACCACCATCTCGGCCCTGCGCAAAGATGTCACCGCCAAATGTTACGGCGGCGATATCACCAGAAAAAGAAAATTATTAGAGAAACAAAAGGCGGGTAAAAAACGAATGAAGACGGTGGGTAATGTGGATATTCCCCAGAATGCCTTCCTGGCGGTCTTAAAGTCGGATCAATAATAAACTACGCTTATTACTACCTCTCGATCCACCACGTACAATTACATATTGCAACACAATCCCGGTACAAATTCTAACTTTACGTGGGACGAGACTGACATAATCGCCTTAAGTCAATAAAGCAGCAACGTCCCCTATACTCCCCTTGTAGCGATTTATCATACCTT
>DRPV01000006.1 GCA_011330685.1 Desulfobacterales bacterium | reverse complement strand
TTTAATTCAATTTCCTCACCACGCATATCCGCCGGGGTTTCAAGGGTTATCCCCCGCATGGCCATGCGTTTAGCGTAATTCTCTAACTGCGGAGTAATAATCTCGGAATCAAGCTTACATATCTGACGACGCAGAACAAAACAGCCCTTTTCAAAATGATCACGACGCAACAGACTCTCTAAAAAAAGGCTGGAGTTAACATGATGGCGGCTGATATCGCGATATGAGGCATTCAAGTTATTTTTAATTTCCCTAATCCTGCCGATAATCGTCTCACACCTCTGGTTATTCGCCCCATTTTTCTGCCGATATTGTTCCATAGTGGACATCAAATCATTCAGGCTGTTGATATGACGTTCAAGCTGCTTAAAGAGATAACGGTAATGCATATTGGGAATAATTACATTATGCTCAATATCATTAACCAGGTTATTGATAAATTTAAGGTGTTGGATGTTTTGATGAGCCAGGGTTTTCTTGCGCAGATTATAGCCAATTCGGTTGGCATATTTGCAGAAGAAAAATTTATCGTCTTCGGTCAGCTCACTGACAGGGACAATCTCGAACACGCCGGTAATATACGCCTTATTAGACTCCGAATCCATATCCGCTTCAGGCGGGACGGTGGAATAAATGGGGATTAAATACGACTGCCCGCTAATGTAAGGCCGGAGAGCAGGCCGGACATATTGCCCCGCAGCCTGGGGTACGGCATATACCCCGCGGCTTGTGTCACAGACCAATTCCAGCCGTTTCTCATCATTTAAAAGATAGAGTCTGGTATCGACCTCAAAAAACTCCCTCGGCACCGCCACGCATATTCTTAAAAAATCGGCCAGGGAATCAAATTCCTGGGCCAGATCAAAAAAGGTCTTCAGGGCGTCATTCTTTCGGGGGCTGAAATTATAACTGATATAATCCGCTCGTTTATCCCTGGTGCGCTGGAGAATATTGCGCAAGTCAGCGGCTTCATTCTTCTTGTCCATATAGATTGCCTAAGGCTGCCGTGGAATAAGTAGAACCTCGTCATGCCCCGCCTTTTCAGAAAGCAGCACCTCAACGTGATCCTCGATGCTCTCTAAAAGCTCATAACCGGCATAATTTGGCTGAATCGGCAGTTCACGGCCGCATTGCCGGTCAACAAGAACGGCAAGCTGGATGGAATGAGGCCGGCCGAAATCCATGATGGCATCGAGAGCGGCGCGAATGGTACGGCCGGTGAAGAGGACATCATCAACGAGGATAACGTCATACTTCTCCACTTTAAAATCAATATTTGTCTCCTTAACCGTGGGACTTTGGGCGGCGAGACTCCAGTCATCCCGGTAGAGAGAGATATCCAGGCTGCCCACTGGAATATCAACCCCCTCATGGTCAAATATCTTTTTCTTAACCCGCTCGGCAAGAAAGACACCGCCGGTGTGAATCCCCACCAGGGCCAGCTTATCAACCCCGTTATTACGCTCAATAATCTGTAAAACCAGACGGGCCAGGGAACGCTCCATATCCCGGCCCGACATAATCTGCTGTCTCTTCGAGGTCATTTACCGCCTCCCTGCCGTGACTGCCAGAAATAATCAATGCCCCTGGCGCAAACAAGATTAACCGCCTCGGGATAAGCCGCGCACTCGGCGGCAAAGACCTTGGCGGCAATGTCATCCGGACTGTCTTCGACCTTTAAAGGTACGCATTTTTGTACTACGATGGGGCCTTCATCATAATATTGATTGGCAAAGTGAACGGTACAGCCGCTAACCTTAACCCCGCGCTCATAAACCGCTCGATGCACCCGCATCCCGTAAAAACCGGGGCCGCAGAAGGAGGGAATGAGAGACGGATGAATATTCAAAACCGCCCTGGCCAGTTCCGGCGGCGGGCTGTAGAGCTTTAGATAACCAGCGAGAAGCACCAGATCTACCTCGTAATCAGCCAAGGCCTGGTTAACCGCCTCATTGTCAGGAGCGTAAAGGGCGGGATAACCATATTTTTCCGCCTTGCGCAGACCAAGAGCCTCCGGGGTATTGGCAATCACCACCTCAATACTGCCCCGCATCCCGCCCTGGGAGATTTGGGCATGGAAATTATCAAGGGTACGGCCGGTGCCGGATAATAATACCGCGAGTTTCATCACTAATTAAGCTCCGGGTGGCTGGCAATATCTACCTTATTGAGCCATTCACTGATGGCCGTGTCATAATGGCTGGTGAGATCAAAGACCTTACGGGCTAAGTAGAATCTGGTCTTCAGGGTCGTATTGCCGGTCTCCTTCATCTCGGCGATAACCTGGGGATAATCAGCCGGATCAACTATCACCGTCACATCATGATAATTCTTGGCCGCCGCCCGCAGCATGGTGGGGCCGCCAATATCAATATTCTCGATGGCGTTGGCCAGGGTGCAGGACGGATCGGCCACGGCCTTGTCAAAGGCATAGAGGTTAACAGCGATGAGATCAATGGGCTGCAGCTCATACTGACGCATCTGGGCCTGGTGGTCCGGGTTATCACGTTGAGCCAGAATACCGCCATGCACCTTGGGATGAAGTGTCTTGACCCGTCCGTCAAGCATCTCCGGGAAGCCGGTAAAATCAGCCACATCCTTGACCTCAATACCATGTTCACGCATCTTTTTTGCCGTGCCGCCGGTGGAGAGAATCTCCACGCCCAGCTCCTTGAGCTGCCTGGCAAAATCCTCGATGCCTGATTTATCGGTGAGACTGATTATAGCTCTGCTTATTTTGTTCATAGTGTTCTTCTCCTTAAAGTTATTTAAGGTAACTATTCCGTATAGTTGAACAGTTACAGTAGTAATTATTGCTGCTTTTCGGCATATACCTGAATCTTAATCCTTACGAATAAATTTTTTAATCAACCGCCGATCCCGCTTGCCGGGCCTTTTGGGCGGCGGAGCCGGAACGGCGGCCCGCAGCAGGCGCCTTTGTTCACGCAGCTCCTGACGCGCGGCAATACTCTCCTCCCTTTCTTCGTAGAGGAGACAGGCCTCCCGGGCCGGACGACGTTTATCATTCAAGGCGTTTACCACAACCACAAAGTCATAACCGCCCTTCTGGATCCGCAATTCATCACCGATGCAGACAATGCGGGCCGGTTTAACCCTCTGCTCATTGACATGTACCTTGCCGCCGCTGACCGCCGCCATAGCCAGAGATCTGGTCTTAAAAAAACGGGCCGCCCACAGCCATTTATCAATCCTGACCTTCAAGACCGCCTTTATCCCCGCCCGTTCATGTGTCTCTGGCCCAACGGTGTAATTCCTTAACGAGACGTTCCGGATCCGGAGCGTTATTGAGCATCATATTTTTGAACACCTCATAATACCGAATTTTGATAAAGTCAAACTGGCAGCCGATACCGCCGCTGTTGGAATGAATCAGACGGCAGGTAAATTCCACCTGCCCCAGCAGAGTAAGACTGAAATAATCATCATACTGCAGGGGAGGCACCTTATCGAGCTCAATAAAGGCCCCGGCAAAACTTATATTCCGGGTCTGGCCCCTCACTACTATATCATGCCGCAGGTTAACCCGGACTTTAAAGTTCAAGGGCAGACGCAGGTGTTTTCTCCTTTCCTTCTTGGTTTTCATAGTCTATTTCCCCAGCTCTCTGATTAGATTACGGAATATTGACACCTTTCCAGCTATTGTGGTAATCTGAAAAAATAAAAAGTCAGTCCTCTTGGTGGAGAAGAAAAACTGATAACGTAGTAACCGTTCAGCTGCACCCCAGATTCGTCCGTTTCGCCCTCCTCACGTACAGGGGGTACGCTTCGGAGGTCGAAACGAACGAATCTGGAGCACATCTGAACGGTTACAATTACGAGTTAAGGGTAATTTATTGCCTCTGGTGAACGATTACATAACGTAAAGGTTCACAAACAGTAAGGAGATATCCATGAGTAATGAAGAAGAATTCATCAAAGGTGTTGACAAACTCATTCCCCGGCCGGATATCGCCCTGGAAGTTATGACCCTGGCCAATGAAACCGAATGCCCCATCCAGTCCCTATCACAAAAGATCAAACAGGATCCCAGCCTGATGGCCAATATGTTAAAGATGGCTAATTCCGCCTATTTCGGCCACATGCAGGAAATAAACTCCATCACCGACATAATTGTCCGGCTCGGAGTAGATACCATC
>DRPV01000005.1 GCA_011330685.1 Desulfobacterales bacterium | reverse complement strand
TATTTGCTGCCGGCCAAAATAGTAAAGGCCCGGTAGAGCTGCTCCAGAAAAAGCAGGCGGGCCATCTCGTGGGTAAAGGTCATACGAGAGAGGGAAATAGTCACCTCAGCCCGTCTCCTCACCTCATCAGACAGCCCCAGAGGGCCGCCGACAACAAAGGAAATCAGCTGTTTCCCCATATCACGCCAACGCCTCACATCAAACGCTAACTCCTCAGAACTTAACCGGCGGCCGCCCGGATCCAGAACAACCAGTAAAGCACCCTTGGGCACCAGGGACAGAAGTTTTTCGCCCTCTTCCCGCAGCCTGGCATTATCAGGCAGCCTGCCGCGTTTTTCCTTGACTACCTTAATGGATAATGAACAATAGGGTCGCAGACGCTGCTGGTAATCTTCAATACCAGCGGCAAGATAATCCTGCCTGGTTTTACCTACTACCAGCAGTTCAATCTTCATCCCCCTCCCCGGCCATGAGTTCACCCAGTTTGAACCGAAAATCTTCATAGCTGATATTTTTGGGAATACCGGGGCAGGAGTGTTTTATGGTCTCAAAATTGGCCGGGTCACTCATAATAGAGGGATGCAGAGGCCACTGTCGGCAGCGCCATGGTTTGCCGGGATGGATGGTACAGCCCTCATTATAGAAGATACAATGGCCGTCAACTGTTTTCATCTGCACCACCCGCCCGCTTTGCCGCAGATATCTCTCCATGACCTCGGCAAGCGGCATTTTAAGATAGTCCACCAAACGTTCCAGGTCTTTTTCGTCTAAGGAAACCGTGGTTTCACCATGGCAGCAAAAGCCACATTCCCGGCAACGAAAAATATTTTCATTTTCTACCATTTTTATCCTCTTATCGGTAACATCTTTACCCGCGCTGGGGGGTGTAGTTTGTTGATCGTTTACTATAAAAAGTTGCACTTATTGGTAACCATTCAAGCCACCCCCGGTTCATCATTAAATAAGACGGTACCGATACCATATTTTTTCGTGGTCCGCCGCCATTTTTCACTTTTAATCATCAGGCGTATTAAATAATATCCACATTGCCGGGTATAGGCAAAAAAACCGGCAATAACTACGCTTGCGCTTTTTACCGGTAAAATCAAATATAATCAACCCTAAACCACCGCCAGCGCAGGTATTTTCACCTATTAATTCTGAAAAATTCTGAAATGCAGGCTGCCATCCTGATAATATTTTTTGCACCACTTGACTATTTTTTTGCGTTTCCAATTTCATTTTATGCTAAAGTAATTATTATAACTTATAAAATTTGGAAGGGCAGACAATCTAACCTGCTCACAAAATGAATTTTAAATTTAACAAAAAGAGAAAAAAATGTCCCTTGATGTCGTCAAAGAATTAGACAGAGTATTGGCCTCCGACCAGCATGATCCCTTTCAGGTATTAGGCTTTCACATAATTGATCCCGACAAGCCAACGGCCGTAATCCGCACTTTTCAACCTCTGGCTGAAGCAGTCCGTCTCGTAATCGGTGAACGAAAAATCGACATGTACAAGATGCGGGATGAAGGGCTCTTTGAGGCCATCATTGACGATTTCAGCCTGCCGCTTGACTATTGCTACGAAATCACCCTCTACAATAAAACCGTCAAGATCGTCCACGACCCATACACCGTCCTACCGTTACTGAAGGACTTTGACCAATACCTCTTTAATAATGGCACTCATTACAATCTTTACGACAAGCTTGGGGCTCAGCCCAGGGTCATAAACGGGCAAAATGGAACTCTGTTCCGGGTCTGGGCGCCGGCGGCGAGAAGAGTCAGCGTTATTGGTGATTTTAATTTCTGGGACGGCCGTATTCACCAGATGCGGGCCGTTGAATCATCGGGGGTATGGGAGCTGTTCATCCCCGATCTGACGGTGGGAGAATTATATAAATTTGAGATTCGGGCCCAGGACATGAGCATCCTGGAGAAACTCGACCCCCTTCATTTTCAGGCCGAGGTCAGGCCCAAGACCGCCGCCATCACTGCCGATCTTCGCGGTTTTGAGTGGCACGATGAAGAGTGGCTCAAAAAACGCGACGCCACCACGAGCTACCATGCCCCCATGTCGACCTATGAGGTTCATCTGGGCTCCTGGCGTCGTGACCCAGCTGATCCGGAACGTTTTCTAACCTACCGAGAGCTGGCCGAAGTCCTGATCCCCTATGTCAAGGAGATGGGCTTTACTCATATCGAATTAATGCCGATTATGGAACATCCCTTAGACGAATCCTGGGGCTATCAAGTAACGGGTTATTACGCCGCCACCAGCCGTTTCGGCACACCGCATGATTTTATGTATTTTATCGATCAATGTCATCAAAACGGCCTGGGCCTAATCCTCGACTGGGTACCGTCCCACTTCCCCACCGACGGACACGGTTTAGGCAAATTCGATGGTAGCGCCCTCTACGAGCACCAGGACGCGCGCCAGGGCTTTCATCCGGAATGGGGCACATATATCTTTAATTACGGCCGGCGGGAGGTCGTAAGTTTTCTTATCTCCAACGCCATGTTCTGGTTAGAGAAATTCCACCTTGACGGCCTGCGGGTAGACGCTGTGGCCTCCATGCTCTATCTCGATTATGCCCGCCAGCCCGGCCAGTGGATTCCCAACCAGCGGGGCGGCAAGGAAAATCTAGATGCCATTGAATTCATGAAACATCTGAACAGCGTTATCTACAAACGCTTCCCCGGCGTCAGTATGATTGCCGAGGAATCCACCAGTTTCTTCGGGGTCTCCAAGCCAACGGATGCCGGCGGCCTGGGTTTTGGATACAAGTGGAATATGGGCTGGATGAACGACACCCTGAATTATTTCAGCCGCGATCCGCTGTACCGCAAATATCACCACAACGCCCTGACCTTCTCCCTGCTCTATGCATTCTCGGAGAATTTCATTATTCCACTTTCTCACGATGAGGTAGTGCATGGCAAACGTTCCCTGTTGGCCAAGATGCCGGGAGACGAGTGGCAGCAATTCGCCAATCTACGCCTGCTTTTTTTCTATCTCTGGACTCACCCCGGCAAAAAACTGCTCTTCATGGGCGGCGAATTCGGCCAGTTGTCGGAGTGGTATTGCAAAAAAAGCCTCGACTGGCACCTTCTGGAAGAGAGACCCAGACACCAGCAGGTTCAGGATTTTGTCAAGAAAATAAACAGATTATACGTCAAAAGTCCGGCTCTCTGGCAGGAAGATCATACCAATAACGGTTTTCAGTGGCTGGATTTCAAGGATGTCAACAACAGCATAATAGCTTACGCCCGCAAAGCCACAGACCCAGACGACCACCTGATATGTCTCCTGAATTTCACCCCGGAGACTCATCATGACTATAAATTAGGGGTACTGTCCAATGTACCGTACCGCGAAATATTATCCTCTGATGACAAACAGTTCGGGGGCAGCAATATAACTAATCCCGCGCTCAAAACGCCAATAAAAGAACCATATGGGGAGGCTCCTATGCATATCAAGGTCTCAGTACCGCCATTAAGCGGAATTATTTTTAAACCGGAGACCTCAACACCCCCTAACAAAGATAAAAAAAAATTAAAGATGAAAAAATGAAGGCGCCGTTTTTTATACCAGCATAAACACGACGGCACCGCGCAACCCAAAAATAAATATAAAACCACCACAAAAGCCATGACCGAAGAAACAACCCAACCGCACGGGGAAAAACTGCGCAAGACCATTAAATGGATCAGCGAAACCCAGCTTGACCACCCGGAGATGAAACGCCGGGAAATTATTCAACAGGCCCAGATTCGTTTTAATCTCTCACCGAGGGATTGTGAGTTTCTAAATAAAAATTTCCGTCAGGAAGAATAATTGCCGATATCAACATCACAGATGTAAAATGGGACTCGGTTGTTACCCCTCACCCACTGGGTACCAATAGCCAATTTCACCCCTGTTCTCGGGAATCCTAAGGCTCCTGATTTATCTCGGCACGACAATTGATTGGTTTAGCAATATCAGCTACTTAATTGCCTTAAACTCTAACCTTTGCATTTTATTTATAATCTTCCCTTCACGATTTGGCGGATTACACTCAATATGTTTTTCGATAATTGTCTCGACAAATTCCTCCTTCTTGTCGGAAGGAATTCGGTTGATATATGGTAACCAGGTAGTACGGAACCACCCTCTAAATTTTTCCAAGTTTTCGTGTACCATATCCTTGGGGATTAAGGATACGTATTCAACCGTGAACCCTGCTTTTTTTAACCACGGTTCATACTCTTCTGGCGAATAAAACCCGTACGGGAATGAAAATTCTTTAAAATATTCAGCCCACTGTTTTTTCGTTATTATTGTATTCACTGCTTCTATGACTTGAGCTACATTGCCTTTCCCACCCATTTGCACCAAAACCCTACCCGATGGTTTTAAAGCCGCATAGATTCCTTTTAATACTGGCTCGTGATTGATGACCCAATGTAATGCAGCATTTGAAAATACAACATTAAAATGTTGGCTGAATGCTATACTGCTCGCATCCATCTTTTTGAATTTTAAATTTTGGTAGTTCTCATTATTAAATTTCTTTGTGGCTAAAGAGAGCATTTCTTCTGAGTTATC
>DRPV01000004.1 GCA_011330685.1 Desulfobacterales bacterium | reverse complement strand
GGCCTCTGATATTACCAACCAGGGGTTGGGGTGTTATCAGAAATTTGGTTTTGTCGTCAGAGAGGGGATGAGTGTTAACGCAGCCTACTATATGTGTCCCGCGGAGTTACCGGATTTAAAGATTTTGCCGGTACAGGCCTCTTTTTTTAAAAGGTTGTGTTTGAGGTTGAAACCAAAAAGAAAACCGAACTCTTAGGATTAAGAGTCCGGTTTTCTCATCTTCTGTTTATTGATTTTCAGCCGCTGCTGCTATAATTGTTTTGGATGACAGCGTTTGCACATGGCAAGGTCTGCGACGCTGAATGCTCTTTTTCCATTATGGCAGTGGCCGCAGTAGAGACCCTTCCTCATGTTAGCCATTGTGAAGCCCTTCTTCTTTTTCTCTGCCGCCGCATTCATTATGAAAATTCTGGGATGACATTCGGTACATTTAAGATGCTCTCGCAGGAGATGCTTTTTATGGCTGAAAACGGCGTGTACCTGGCCATTTTGAGCCGTTAAGGTTATATCCGAGGGATAGTAACCGGCGGCTACCATCTTTTGAAAGGCATCCTTTTCCTTTGACATCGATTTTTGTCTTTGTTTCTGGGCCATTCGCATCATCTCATCGGCTTTATCCATGGCGTTTTGGGCCTCTATTAGGGCCTTTGCCGCTTCAGCTCTGACCTTCGCGGCTGCGGCTTCGCTGTTTATGTGTTTGGCGCCGGAAGCCGCCTGGGCCACTGTGCCATTTCCTCCCGGCAGACAAAGCGCTAAGGCGACAACAAATACCATTACGGCAGTATGGGCTATTTTTTTTGCCCCGTCCTCTTTGTTCATAATTTTTCTCCTAACATAGTATAACTTAATTAAAATATCTTATCTTCCTGCCAGGTTATTTGGATTTTTTTATTTTGGTTTCCAGAGGATTTTCCTGGGACTTTTCGACAGGCGCAATCGTTCCGGCCTTAACCAGCCTGTTGTATCCTTTAACCCCGATATGGCAGCGCGCGCACTGAGTAGTAGTTGAAAAAGATATGTCGCCATTATGGCAGGTTCCGCAGTATTTGTCATTACAAAGACTGGCCATTCCCACGGTGTGGTCTCTTTCCATGGCTCCGGCTTCCATCTGGAATGTTTTGTCATGGCACCATCCGCACTGGAGGCCCAGCTTCAAAACGTGAGCTTTGTGGCTGAAGATAACGGCCTTAACCGGTTTGGTATAAACGATATCACCGCCATTGGTCATGTCGGCCAGGTCGGCTTTTATATCGGCCAGATCCTCGGCGTAAACTGAAACGCCGGTCATCACAATTAATATGGAACAAGCAAATAAGAGAAATAACAGTTTTTTCATTATATCCACCAATTTTTTTTGGACAGGCCCGTAAAAAACATTTGGTATAAATTCATGGTCAATGATCTTTACGAACCTGTCTTCAATTTCTAAAATAAAAAGCAGGTCTAATTAATTTTATCTGACATCCGGCTGCCGCCTTAAGGCCCACGGCGATGGATTAGTTGCCTTCATGTAAAAGACATTTGGTTTAGTGCCTACTGCCGGACGTAGAACCCATACCTCCCTTTCTATCTGATGAACCATTTTGTAAACCACATTGTTGGGATCAGATATGTCGCCGAAAATTCGGGCTCCAGTGGGACAGACAGCGGCACAGGCGGTTAGCTTTTTGCCCTTGGACAGACGGCTTTCGTAGCAGAAATCACATTTATCCACCGCATGTTTTTCTTCATTAAAGTAACGGGCATCATAGGGGCAGGCTAACATACAGGCCTTGCAGCCGATACATTTTTTACTATCTATCCTGACAATACCGTTGCGCTGGTCTTTGTAGGAAGCCCTGGTGGGACAGGCCCGCACGCAGGGCGGGTTATTGCATTGATTGCAGAGAATGGGCATAAACCCTCTCTTTCGGCCGATGGCATCCGGGGTTATTTTTTCCAGGATCTTAGTACGCCAGCCATATTCGGGGACGTTATTGGTTTTGTGGCAGGCCACCATACAGCGTTGACAATCAATGCACAGGCCCTCTCTGATTACCATGCTGTAATGTGGTTTGTAGGGATATTGTTCAGCAAAATTAACTGTTGAGGCGAACACCTCGTCAACCTTTGATACCACCGACAAAATCTTGCCGCCGGCAAAGAGGCCGGTAATCATCAGTCCCATTTTTAAGAAATTCCTGCGCTCCAGGCCGGATACACTATCCAGGCTTTCTTCTTTTAAATTATCCAGATCTATCTTATTAAAATCCATATCTAAAGCTCCTTTTATATCCATGTAACAATCGCGGTTATAACCTGTTAAAGGTTATTTCATTTCGGTGCCCTGAAACTGAGCTTATGATGACGGCGTTCAGCCTCGTCATGAGTCTCACCTTCTTTCAGGTAATGGATACCGCCGCAACCAGGACAGATAAAGGCGCCGGCCGGAACAACTTCGTGTTTCTGGAATTGATGGCCGTTGAACACCTTCTCGCCAAACATAAAGCCGAAAATAGTCATACTGACGCCTGCCAGAACTATAGCTACTTCATGGAACGAAGGGGCATAATTAAGTAGGTCTGGGTATTCCATCACATGAAGACCAGCGAAACCAGGTACGACTTCACCCTCAAGTACCAGATTGTACCTCATGAAGAAAATACCGATTACCATCAGACCGCTGCCCCAGAACATCAGCTTGTAGTTGACGCCTTTGGAGATAGTAAGAAAAACCAGGGGAATAAGAAAACCAAGAAGCACTTCACCTATCCAGAAAAGCGGGGCGTATTTGCCGATCAGGAAGGCGTGAATGGCGATGTATTTTTCGGGAACAACGATACCGCATAAAACTTTCCAGATTGTGAAAAAGATGATGACACAGATAAGCATTATGGTCAACTGGCGAACGGCATTGATCGCCCTTTCCTGCTTTTGATCTAAAATCTCGGGGTTAATCAGACGGGCCAGGCAGGTAAAGAAGATAATCGCGGCGCCGCCGGACATCATGGCTGAAACGATAAAGTAGATCGGCATATAAGGGCCATACCATTCCTGGCGGCCATAAAGCATACCAAAGATGCCGCCCAGGTTACTATGGGCCGCGACACCAAAGAGAACTCCCATGAATCCGGCAGCCCTTGAGAAACTATGGTTTTGTTCCAGCAGGAAGTAGTACTCCACGCATAAGGCCACGAGGTACAGGCCGTAGAGGGTTCCCATCCACCACATATTTGAAGCGAAATTAGGTGATATTACATTCCAGATAGCCATCCGGAAGGGGTTTTCAATATCAAAAAAGATGATTGAGAAGCCGCAGAGCATAAAGACAATGGCCAGAAATACTGAGCGCTTGGCTATCGGCATATATGGTTCATAACCGAAGACATGGCCCACGCAGGATACTAAACACAGGCCGGTGGAGGTAACAACACAGAAGATATATCCGGCGATCAGCATGCCCCAGGGAATCTCACGGGTAACCGAATATACATCACGATACCCTACAATCTTACCATGCATGCCCACCGCATAGCCCCATAGGGCAATCATCACCAGGATAACCATAAATGCTAACTGCTTTTTGGAATTGCGCAGGGCGGCAACCCCGGTGTAACCCCATCGTGCCGCTCTTTCATCTGAAATTCTCGCCATTTGTGTTCTCCTTAAATTATATGGTATATAATACGGTCTGGAATGTCTTCATGTTTCATAAGACGATTCCATATCCGTGGCTTCCATGATAATAAATCAGCCGTAATTAAAAAATTACTTTGCTTCAGGATACAACTTATCTCCGTGAGAGATAATGAATACGAAAATGTGATGATTATAGATGTGCTTGCAATAATGAATGGCTATTCATAATTACATGTACAGCTATAGCCTCCGTCTTAAAGATAGTCAAGAAATTTTTAGATTTTTGGCCTTGAAAACAGTTAAGTATTTAATTAGATGGTAAAAAACGAAAAAAATAAAAAAAATGAAGAATACAAACGACCTTTAAGGGCGTCTTTTATTACCGGGCTGCCGCATGAGGCCGGAATTTACATGATGAAGGACGGGGAGGGCGGGGTGATTTATGTTGGCAAGGCCCGTGATCTCAGGCGTCGATTATCCTCTTATCTCCGTTATCTTGGCGACAAGGGGACAAAGACCGGGGTGATGCTGGCTCACGCCCGCCATATTGAGACCATCGTCACGGCAACAGAGAAGGAGGCCTTAATCTTAGAGGCCTCTCTGATTAAACGCCATAAGCCAAAATATAATATAATCCTGCGGGATGATAAAAATTATCCCTTTATTAAGGTAACGGTGGATGAGGAATGGCCCCGCCTGCTGGTGGTGCGCCGCCGGAGGCGGGATAAGGCCCGCTATTTTGGCCCCTTTTCGTCGGCCTCGGCCATGTGGGAGACTATTCGGCTTTTAAACCGCTTTTTCCCCCTGCGGCGTTGTAAAGGCCGGGATCTGCGGCCGCGGAAGAGAGCCTGCCTGAATTATCAGATGCGCAGCTGTCTGGCCCCCTGCCTCGGCATGACGAACAGAGAGGAATATCTCGCCGTGGTCAGTAATGTGCTGCTGATCCTGGGCGGCCGCAACCAAGAACTTGTAAAGCGTCTGCGTCATGATATGGAGGAGGCTGCGGCTGATCTGCAATTTGAACGGGCCGCCGGATTAAGGGATCAGATCACCGCTCTGGGCAAGACCATGGAGCGGCAGGTTATTGCCGCCGGGCATCATCGGGATGAAGATGTCTTTGCCCTTGTCCGCCGGAATGGAGCTGCCGCCCTTGCCGTTCTACTGGTGCGGGACGGGGTGTTAAATGGCCATCACAGCTATTTTATTGCCCAGCCGGGGGAGGATGATGCGGAGCTGTTGGCTGAGGTTATTGCCCGCTTTTACGCCGAGCATCCGGTGCCGTCGGAGATTCTTTTGCCCTGGCAGCCCGCCGGGAGCGGAGTTCTAAGAGAATGGCTTGTTGAAGAGCGGCGCGGGGCGGTGGTCTTTAAGCTGCCGAAACGGGGAGACCTGAAACAGCTGCTGATTATGGCGGAGAAAAATGCCGGCCGCGTCTTTGTGGAGCAGGACAGGGTAAAAGATGCCTGGTTGAATCTGGGGGAGGAGACGCGGAAAAGGCTTTTCCTCCCTCGGATACCGGAGCGGATAACCTGTATGGATATATCTAATATCGGTGGTCGGCAGACCGTGGGGGCGGTGGTAAATTTCTGGCAGGGTGAGAAGGAGGGTACCCGCTACCGCCACTATAAAATAGAGCGCCCGGATGGGAGGCCTGATGATTACGCCTCCATGACCGAGGTTATGAGCCGCCATTTGAAACGGGCGGCGGCTGAGGGATATCTGCCGGATCTGCTCCTCGTGGATGGCGGCAAAGGGCAGCTTAACGCGGCCCGGACGGTGCTTGCCGCCTTATCTTTAGAAAGGGAGGTGGAACTGGCTGGTATTGCCAAGGAACACCACGATGAAGGGGAAAAGATTTTTCGGCCGGGTCGCAAAAATCCCTTGAAGATAGCTCAAAATTCGCCTGTCCTGCTCCTTTTAATGCGGATCAGGGATGAGGCCCATCGTTTTGGGATTACCTTTCATCGTAAGTGGCGACTTAAAGAAGCCATGTCCTCGCCCTTAGACGCTATTGCCGGGGTGGGTAAGGTGAGAAAAGAGGCCCTCCTCAAGTCCCTGGGCAGTTTACAGCGTCTAAAGGCGGCCAGCCGGGAGGAATTGGCCGCCATCCCCGGAATCGGCCCTCAACTGGCCCATAAACTCTGGCTGACTCTGCGTGAGGATGAACAGCAAGAGGATAAAAAAACCCGCAATCCTTTGCAGAATGCGGGTTAGAAGGAATTTGTTGGAATTCCCTGGTACTGCAAATGGTGCCGAAGGCGGGATTCGAACCCGCACAGGCGTCGCCCACTACCCCCTCAAGATAGCGTGTCTACCAGTTCCACCACTTCGGCAAAGCTTATAAATGTACTGAATTATTTGTTTTTATCCTGCGGAATCTTCTTGGCATCCTGAGCCGGTAAGGCAGCTGGTGCAGAAGGGCTTGATACAGCCTTGCGAGTTACTGCTTTGTTCTGGGCCTTATTTGCCGTGAAAGGGTTGACGTTGTTATTCCCACCTGATTTAGCCTTGGGCATTGGAACCACAAGCGGCGTTTTATTGGCCGCGGGGGTTGACATGGGGGCAACCTGTACGGCCTTCATCACTGAGCCTTTATTCAAATGAGCTGAATGGTAAGCCAGGGTTAACGAGGTAATCATAAAGATAATAGCGCCGCCGGTGGTAACCTTGTTAAGCAGGGGCAGAGGGCCGTCGGAACCAAAAACCGTCTGGCTGGAACCGCCGCCGAATGAGGCCCCCATGTCGGCGCCTTTGCCATGTTGCAAAAGAACAATGCCAACCAGAAAAACGCAGACAACTATATGGGTAATGGTAATTAGGGTAATCATCTATGTTAATGATTGCAGGTGGTTATGAATAATTAATAATTTTGGAGAAGGACTCAGCGTCAAGGGCCGCACCGCCAACCAATACCCCGTCGATATCCTCCCGGGACATTAATGCTGCCATCGTCTCCGGTTTAACGCTGCCACCATACAGTATTCTTATGCCGCTGGCAATAGTTTTGTCAAATATATCACCTATGAGCTGCCGCAGGAAAACGTGAACCTCCTGAGCCTGTTCCGTGGTGGCAGTCTGGCCTGTTCCGATGGCCCATACCGGTTCGTAAGCGATAATCAGTTTAGCCGGATTTTTTATACTGATGTTGATTAGAGCGCTACGAAGCTGCCCCTCTAAGACCTTGAAGGTCTGGTCTTGCTGCCGGGATTCAAGTGTTTCGCCCAGGCACAGTATCGGGATAAGTCCATGTTCAAGAGCCCCTGACAGACGCTTGTTGATAAGTCTGTCGTCTTCAGCAAAGATATGCCGCCGTTCAGAATGGCCGATGATGGCCATCCGGCAGCCTAATTCCAACAGCATGGCCGGCGATGTCTCACCCGTGAAGGCACCCTGGGTCGCCCAGCAGACATTCTGCGCCCCTAAAATTATCACGCTGTCTTTAACCTCCTCCGATACCACCGGCAGCAGGGTGGGGGAGGGGGCGATCATTACATCACAATTACCGGCTCTGGCCGCGGCGGCCGGGATCAGGTCTTGGGCCAGTTGGCGGGCCTTGACGGAATCGAGATGCATCTTCCAGTTACCGGCAATGAGTGGACGACGTTTCATGATTTCTCCTTATTTATATAAAGTTCATCAGGGGTATAAAGGGTTTTTGTTCTTAATGTTCTTAATGTTCTCAATTTAACAACTGCCTTTATTCCAGGGCCGTAACCCCCGGCAGTTCCTTACCTTCCATGAGCATGAGAAAGGCGCCGCCGCCGGTGGACATATATGATATTTTGTCGGCGGCCCCGGCCTGGTTTATCAGGGCGTTGGTATCACCGCCCCCGACAATGGATAGAGCCGGGCTGGTACTCACTGCCTCGATCATGGCTAATGAGCCGCGCGAAAACTGCTCTATTTCAAAGGCCCCCATGGGGCCGTTCCAGACAATGGTTTTGACCCCTGCCAAGGCCTCCTGGTAGAGTAGAGAAGTGGCCGGGCCAATGTCTAAGGCCATCCAGGTCTGGGGGATATTATATATAGTCGTGGTTTTGCCGGCCGCCTGGGCGGTGAATTCGCCGGCCGTGACGCAGTCAACGGGGAGATAGAAGGCTATTCCCTTGTCTTTGGCCAGCTCAATCAGCTCCCTTGCCGTGTCTAAAAGATCATCTTCCACCAGGGATTTACCAACATCAAAGCCCTGACTTTTTAGAAAGGTATTGGCCATGGCCCCGCCGATAATCATTACCTCCACCCGATCCAACATATTTCGGATGGCTCCCAGTTTGCTGGAGACCTTGGCGCCGCCTAAAATAACGGCCAGCGGTTTTACCGGATTGGCTATGGCCCGGTTAAAGAAATCCATTTCTTTTTCAAGCAGGAATCCAGCGGCCTTGACCTTCAGGTAATCAGTAACTCCGGCTACTGAGGCATGAGCCCGGTGGGAAACCGCAAAGGCATCGTTTATATATATTTCAGCGAGAGAGGCCAGCTCTCTCGCAAAATCAGCTTCATTAGCCTGTTCGGCGGCGTGAAAACGTAAATTTTCCAGAAGCAGAATGTCGCCATCCTTAAGTCCCTGGGCCATCTCCCTGGTCTCCACTCCCCGGCAATCCGGGGCCAGAGCTACCGGTCTGCCTATAAGTTCGGTTAGACGGGCGGCAACGGGAGCCAGGCTGTATTTACTGATCCGCTTACCCTTGGGACGGCCGCAGTGGGAGCATAGAATCAGCCTTGCTCCCTGTTTGATAAGGTAGTTGATGCTGGGCAGTACGGCGCGTATTCTGGTGTCATCGGATATGCGGCCGTCATCGGTAAAGGGGACATTAAAGTCCACCCGCATTAAGACCTTTTTCCCACTGGCGTTGATATCTTTTAGATTTCGCATGCCTTTTGTCCTCTCGTCTGTATTGGCTGACCGCCTGATAAGTTCTTTCGTAAAATCACGGCGTTGTCCGGCGGTAGTTTGTAATAGTCTGGACGGCTGCCCACTGTCTGAAAAAGATTTTTCCGATACAGGGCCGTGGCTGCCGTGTTTTTCTCCCGTACTTCAAGGAAGCAGGCGGCAGCCTTTTGCGTGGTTAGGTGCCGCCAGGCCTGTTTCAGGAGTTTGTGTCCCAGGCCCTGGCGGCGGAAATCCTGATGAATGGCAAGTTTACGAATTTCCGCCTCTCCTGCAATGGTGATTCCAAATATATAACCATGAATACCGGCGGCTGATTTAAGGGTGAAATGCCAGCCCAGGGGAAGCTGCAATTCATCACGCAACTGATTAAATGTCCAGGGGCCGGGGAGAGATTGTTCAATCCTCCAGACCTCCGGCATGTCGGCGGCCGTCATGGCCGGACAGCGTATGTCAGCGCCGCTCATGCCTTTTTCAGACCATCATGTCGGCCATGGCGACTGTCCGGTCGCCAAGCATATTGGTGTAACTGCCAAGTTCGTTGTCATACCAGCCATAGATAACGGCCTGGGTCACGGGGACATCAATTATATCGCTGGTTCCCTTGATCCCCAGTTTGCTTAAATTAACCTTGATAACGGCGGTACGGGTATGGTTCTCCGTTCCTTCAATGGTAGCGGCGGCAAAGGGCATACCGATTATATCCGAGGAGACGTTTTGGGCGTCGCTGTAATCAAGATAAGATGAGGATGCCGCGTAATCACGATAAATAGAGTTGATAAGATTTCGTTTAATGGGGTGCCCCAGATCGTCTTGCATATTCATGACCAGGATGATCAGTGAACCGGTGGTGGTGGGTACCCGTACCGATTCAGCAATAAAACCGATATTTGACATCTCCGGTATGACCAGCTTCAGGGCATTGGCGGCTCCAGTCGTGGTGAGGATTATATTATTTAATATGGAGCGGTTTTTACGCAGATCCTTGGCCCCTTTCTTGGGCAGCCGGTCTAAGACCTGCTGGCTGCCGGTGGCGGCATGGACGGTAACCATGGAGGCGCTGAGAAAATTGTCGGCCCCGAAATGATCCAAAAGCGGTTTTATCATGTATGATAAACAGGTGGTGGTACAGGAGGCGGCCGAGAGCAGACAATGCTGGGTGGGGATATAATCATCGGTGTTAATTCCCATCACCGTGGTTATGGCATCATCGGGCATCGACATACCCTGGGCCTTAATCTTGAAAGGGGCGGAGAGGATGACTTTTTCGGCCCCGGCCTGAAGATGGCCCCGCAGGGCACCGCCGGGGGCTGCCCCGTCGGCGGTGGGATCGGTGAAAACTCCGGTAGTGTCAACCACCAGCCGGACATCATTTTCCTGCCATTTGATTTCGGCCGGGTTCCTTGACTCCCGCAGAATTTTGACCGGTACCCCGTTGATGGTCATGGTGCCGTCTGAATCGTTTAAATTCTCTATCACCCGGCCGCCTTTATAACCGTGCAGGTAATTGCCTAACCGGCCATAGGTGCTGTCCCGCTCTATTGAGGCGGCCAGATCCTCTAAACTCTGCCCGACACCGCGGCCGATATTGGCCACAATACTGCTGAAGTATTGGCGGCCGACATGGTGCCAGATTGATAATTTACCAATTCTGCCCAGTCCGTTGATTCCTAATTTCATTTTTGTCTCCTTAAACTTTTTCTTTCTATATATAGATGGTCAAAATTTATAGCGCTTGATTCAGCGGTATTGGAGTTTATCCATCTCCAACAGGATAACTGATTGCTAATATAACATATTTAGACTGATATAAAAACGGGTGGGGCGGCTATTTTTTCAGTGAAAAAAATGAGGGGATTAAATCAGCTCAGCGGTGTGCGCGGCGATTTTTCCACCATAGGTATTTCACCTTCTTCGGAGATGGCGGCCGGAGACAATTCGTCGAATTTGCGGGCGGCGCTCATGACCCGGCTCTCGTAGGAGCCAACGGCGTTATTGTAGGCCTTTATGGTGCGGTCAAGGCCTTTTTTGATCTCACTGAAATGATTGCTCAAGTGTTGCAGGCGCTCGTACAGTATCTTGCCTAATTCCCCGATTCTATTGGCGTTGCCGGCAAGTTTATCCTGCCGCCAGCCAAAGGCCACCGCCCGCAGCAGGGCTATTAGGATGGTGGGGGTGGCGATAATTACCCCCTGCTCCGCCCCTGTTTCAATGAGGCGCGGGTCGTTTTCCAGGGCGGCGCTGAAAAAGTTCTCACCTGGTAGAAACAAGATAACAAACTCAGGGGATTTTTTAAACTGGGCCCAATAAGATTTGGCTGATAGTTTGTTCATCTGTTCTCTGACCTGGTGGGCGTGGAGCTTGAGTTTGGCCCTTCGGGCGGTCGTTTCCCGGCATTCTTCCGCCTCCATATAGGCCTGGAGGACGGCCTTGGAATCGACAATTATTTCTTTGTCGTTGGGTAGTTTTATAATCATGTCGGGCCGCAGGCGGCCGGAGCCGTTGTCAATGGACGGTTGTTCAATAAAGTCGCAATACTCCTGCATTCCGGCCAGTTCAACGACCCGGCGCAGCTGGATTTCACCCCAGCGGCCGCGGGTTCCTGGATTATGCAGGGCGCGGGCCAGGCTGGCCGTTTCCCCTAATAAATGGTTCTGAGCCCTGGCCATTCCCTTGACCTGCTCAGTGAGAGAGGTGTAGGCCTCAAGTCTGTTCAACTCTACCTGGCGGAGTTGGCTGTCGACCTGCCGCAGTGTATCCCGTACTGGTTTAAAGAGTTCCTGGATGGCCCTGGTTCCCTTCTCTAATTCGTTTTTATTCTGCCGCTGGGCACCGGCAATGGTCTCCTTTGCCATCATCATGAATGACTGGCTGTTGCTCCGCATGATGTCGGTTGCCAAGGCCTTGAATGAAGCGTTTAATGCCCTTTCGCTCTCTTCGACAAATTTGGCCTGTTTGCTGTTATAATCCTTCAGCAGACTCAGCTCTGTCTGCAGGCTGGCGGTTCTTTCACGCAATAAACCGTTATTGTCGCGCAGGCGGCGTATTTCATCATCCTTAAGATTTGAACGGCTGTTAAGTTCTGTGATAACATTTTGCAGTTCTCGGATTTTATTATCTGCCTGTTCCTGCTCAGTACGGCAGAGACGCAGGACGCGCTTATGGCGGATAAGGGAGAAAAGCCAGATTGTCAAGCCCCCGGCGGCAAATCCGGCGCTAATATAGAGGTATGAAGTGGGCATTGTGTCAGGTCATGCTTTTTAAACAGGCCTTTAATTGTTGAGTTTTATGTTTGGTGGCCGACTAATATTGTCTTTACCCTATTTTTTACTTTAAAAAAAATTAATTTGGTAGTAGATTGAGCCGTTCAATACGCATGATTGATTGTGCGGAGAGGTGTCCGAGTGGCCGAAGGAGCACGCTTGGAAAGCGTGTGTACGGCAACGTACCGAGGGTTCGAATCCCTCCTTCTCCGCCATTTTTTTATTATGGTTTGTATGCAGTTTGATAGCCGGGTCCTGCGCAATAAAGGCTCGCGAACCCCGCCAGATCCGGAAGGAAGCAACGGTAGTGATACCCTTTATGTGCCGCAGGGGTGCCTGGCTATCTTTTTTTTAAAAAACAAATCGTAGTTGCTGTGCTGCTGAATAGTTACAACAAATCTTGCGAATTGTCCTGCCATTATGACCGCTTAGGGCGGTATCTGTGTTTTTTTCGGAATATTCGGAAAAATTTGACCTCCTCTTAAAAAAATACGTCTTATGTCATATCTTGTCCTGGCCAGAAAATATCGTCCCCAGAAATTTCAGGATGTTGTCGGCCAGCAGGCGGTGGTGCGTATTCTTCGTAATGCCCTGCGTCGCAAGCGTGTTGCCCATGCTATGTTGTTCAGCGGGGTGCGCGGAGTAGGCAAGACTACCCTGGCCAGAATTATGGCCAAGGCCTTAAACTGTCATCATCAGGATGAGGATGTACCCTGCGATCATTGTTCGTCCTGTGCTGAGATTAAGGCCGGTAACGCCATTGATCTCCACGAAATAGACGGGGCCTCTAATCGTGGTATCAATGAAATTCGTGAACTGCAGGAGAATTTGCGTTTTCTGCCCACCAATGAGAGATATAAGATTGTCGTCATTGATGAGGTTCATATGCTCACGGTTGAGGCCTTTAACGCCCTCTTAAAGACCCTGGAAGAACCCCCTCCGCATGTCTTTTTCATGTTTGCCACCACGGAACTTCATAAGGTGCCGGTTACCATTCTTTCCCGTTGTCAGCGTTATGAACTGCGCCGGGTGGCGCTTAACGATCTGCTTGATTTTTTTGCCCGGATTGCCGTTAGCGAAGGGGTTAAAATTACTGATGGCGCCATGGAGATTATCGCCAGGGAGGCCGATGGCAGTGTGCGTGACGGCTTGAGTCTCCTGGAGCAGATATTTTCCTTTGGCGGCGAATCCATCTGTGAGGATGATCTCACTCAGGTGCTGGGTTTGGTGGACGGCCGGGTTTTTAACCGGCTGGCGGCCTCGCTGCTTGCCGGTGATACCGGCCAGGCCCTGACGCTGTTGGCGGAGTGTTACGGTCATGGTATGAATATGAAACGCTTTTCTTTTGGTCTTCTGCAGTATCTGCGCGGGCTGATGATCTGCAAGACCTGCCGCAATCCCACTGAACTTCTCGATGTCTCGGATGATGAAATTACTGTCCTGCAGGCTCTGGCCGGTAAATATTCCATTGAAACAATCACTAATATCTTTAATATTGTCTTCGGCGGGGTGGATGAGGTGGGGCGGTCAAGCTATCCCCGGATGGCCCTCGAAATGCTTTTCGTCAAGGCCGGTCAGGCCGGTGGCGTTGTGCCTTTAGCTGGTTTACTGGGGCGCCTGGATTCCATGTTGGCGGCTGAGCCGCGCCCGGCGGTGGCCGAGATTACTCAGACGGAAAACAACGGAGTGCCGCAGATTAAGGCTGAATCAGAGGCCGTGCCGCCGGTTGCAGAGGCGGTTAAGATAGATTCCGCCCCGTTGGAACCCGTTCAGGAGCCGGTCGTTGCGGCCGGAGAAGATATTGATTCCGGTGGAGTAGCGAATCCGGCGGCGCAGGGTTCAGAACCGGCCGTTCCGAGCCCGGAGAGGGAGGCCGCGCCTCCTCCGCCAGAGCAACTGGAACCTGTGCGGGAAATATCCCCTCCGTCTATACCTGTGGAACGGAATTGGCCTGAATTTATCGGTCATGTCAAGGAGCGTAAACGGTGGATGGCAAGCGCTTTACAGTTGGCGGAAAAGGTGGATGAACGGGCGGGAGAACTGGTAATTAAATTTGATGATCCCGCTGAATGTCTTATTTTGCAAGATGTGGATAATCTTAAATTGTTGACGGAGTTTGCCCAGGATTTTTTTCAGAAGGAATTAATGGTTAAAGTTACAGCCGTCGGCAGTAACGGAGAGGATGATGAGCTTGATAAGCCCATGGAGGAACGCCGGGCCCTGACTCGGGATCCCGTGGTGGAGATGGTTGTGGATACTCTGGGCGGTGAGGTGAGCGGGGTGAGAACCGGCCCAAGAAGCAGGTAGGCTCTATACTTCGGGATGGGCGCATTCGGAGTCTGCGCTTACCCGGAGTCTGCGCTTACCTGAATAGCTATTTTATGTCTAAAAAGGTAATAGATTACAACTTATGAATATTACGCCTAAAAAAGAGATTGAATCACGCTGGACAAGGTATAGAGAATTTCTTGGTAAATACCTTCCCCAATGTGATGGAGCTTTTGTGTTCTCCCGGTTAAATATATTTTATTTCACCGGCACATTCGCCAATGGTGTTCTTTGGCTGCCAATAGAAGGTGAACCAATTCTATTTTGTAGGCGTGGAGCTGAAAGAGCAGAAATTGAAACCCCATTAAAGAATATTGTTCAGTTCAATTCTTACGGAGATATTGAAAAAACTTTTAATAATTTTGCCGTTACTCTGCCTGCCGCAATCGCAACAGAGATGAATGGCCTGTCTTGGTCACTTTCAAATAGCCTTATGAAGTATCTGCCTAATATTGAGTTTATTCCTGGTGATAAGCTCATTGCAATTACTCGGGCTAAAAAGTCTAATTGGGAGTTACAACTCTTGCGAGAAGCAGGAAAAAAGCATAATAAATGTTTAACAAAGTTATTGCCGCCATTTCTCCATGAGGGCATTAACGAACTGCAAATTTCTCATAGAATTTCAGACATATTTTACTCTGAGGGGCACAATGGAGTGTTGAGAATGGAGACGTTTGGAGAAGAAATTTTTTTGGGGCACATCGCAGTGGGTGACAGTGCCAATTATCCAAGTGTTTTTAATGGTTCGGTTGGTCTTAGAGGTGTTCATCCAGCTGTGCCATTCATGGGCGCGGAAGAAATCAAATGGGATTCTGGTAGCCTTCTTACAATTGACAATGGTTTTACGCTTGCTGGTTATCAAACAGATAAAACTCAAGTGTATTGGCTTGGCAGCAAAAGTAGCATTCCTGAGTCCATTCGAAGTGCTCATAAATTCTGCGTAGAAATGCAAGCTGTGGTCGCAGAGCAATTACATCCTGGAACAATACCTGATAATTTATGGCATCAATGTGAAGAAATTGTTTCCAAAACCCCTTGGCTGAATGGTTTTATGGGTCTGGGGAACAATAAAGTAAGTTTTGTTGGTCATGGTATTGGCTTGGCCATTGACGAATATCCAGTAGTAACCAAGGGTTTTGGCCTTCCGTTAGAGGAAGGCATGGTACTGGCCATTGAGCCTAAAATTGGTATACCTGGAATTGGCATGGTTGGTACTGAAAATACTTTTGAGGTAACCGCAAATGGTGGACAATCGTTAACTGGGAATAATTACGAAATAATAACTATATAGCAGAAAAACATAACGAATTAATTCATTTGACCCGCGAGCAGGCTCATTTCCCTGTGGTTATTTAGTCATTGTCCTACGTATAAAGTTGATTACATAATTTGCCACGGGTAAGTGATCTTAATCAATGTAAGGAGAATTTTTTTATGGATATGAAACAGATAATGGAGCAGGCCCAGCAATTTCAACAGCGCATTGCCGGGATGCAGGAGGAGCTGGCCGGCCAGCGAATTACATCAAGCGTGGGGGGCGGCATGGTGACTGCCGTGGTTAACGGCCGCCATGAGCTGTTGGAGTTAAAGATCGATAAAGAGGTTATTGATCCTGATGATCCGGTAATGCTGCAGGATTTGATCATTGCCGCGGTTAATGACGGGATGACTAAGGCCAGGGATGCCACTCAGGCGGAGATGGCCAAATTAACCGGCGGTCTGAATATGGGCGCCAGTCTTTCCGGCCTCTTTGGCGGTTGAGCGGGGAGACGGGATTGATGGAAATTATGCCGGCCCCCCTGGCCCGTTTGATTGCCGACCTTGGCCGTCTGCCTGGAGTGGGCTCCAAAACCGCTTCCCGCCTTGCCATGCACATCCTGCGCCGGCCAGCCTCTGAGGCGCGGGCTCTGGCCGCTGATCTGATGGATTTGCATGCGACTATTCGTCTTTGTGGAACCTGCTTCGCCTTTTCTGAGGCTGATCCCTGCCAGGTCTGTCGTGATTCAAGGCGTGATAAACAGCTTATTTGCGTGGTGGAGGGTATTGATGACCTGCTGGCCATTGAGAAGACCAGCAGCTTTAAAGGCCTTTATCATGTTCTGCACGGGGTATTGTCGCCCATGGACGGTATAGGCCCGGCCGAAATCAAGATAGACGCCTTAATAGGCAGGATAAAGAAGAATGAAGTGCGTGAGGTGCTCATTGCCACCAGCTCTACGGTGCCTGGGGAGGCCACGGCGAGTTATCTGCTTGAACGGCTGAAGGGGTTAACCTCCGTTTCCCGCCTGGCCTGTGGTATTCCCATGGGCATGGATATAAAATACGCCGATGAACATACCTTGGCCAGGGCCATCGAGGCCAGGGCTTATGAGAGAAACCAATCTCTATAAACAATTCCATTTACTTTGTCACTAAAATATGTTACTGTGCGCTGAAATAATTTATTTATTTATTTATTTTTTTGTAAGTGTACAGTTGCATTCAGTCTGCATCTGTACAACATAGAGCTAAGGGCGGTTTGTTATGTGCTTTGGCGGCATAATTACATTTTTTTAAATTTAAATAAAAAATGGATATTCCCCATGACGAAAAAAACTTCTTCTTCTTTTGATGTTGGCGATATGGCGGTATATCCTGCGCATGGAGTTGGTCAGATAGAGGCCATTGAGACCCGTGATGTCGGAGAATTGCAGCAGGTATTTTATGTAATCAGGATTGTCGACACCAACATGGTCGTTATGGTGCCGACTACCTCCAGCTCTCATGTCGGGCTGCGTTCAATCATTAATGCCGATGAGGTTGATAACGTCTATTCGATTCTACGGGAGAAGGATGTTGTAATTACCGCCAGGCCCTGGAACCAGCGTTATCGTGAATATATGGAGAAGATAAAGACCGGTTCCGTATATGAGATAGCTGAGGTTCTGCGCGATCTTTACGCCCTGCAGGAAGATAAGACCCTGTCATTTGGCGAACGTAAGATGATGGATACGGCTCAGAGTCTGCTGGTCAAAGAGATATCAATTGCCGATCAGATTAATGAAGAGGCCGTCTCCGAGCGTATTACCCATATTTTCGACTAAGGCCTGCCACTCTTTTTCCCTTCCCCTGATTATTTCTCTTTTTTAGTGCCGGTAGAACAACGCATCCAGAATACACTTGAATTCACCGTGCAGGCCAGCCATGATGGTCAGCGTCTTGATCTCTTTTTGACCAGCCGCTGTGAAGGGCTGATTCCCGGTTCGTCGAGGTCAATGCTCCAGAATCTTGTCCGTAAGGGTCTGGTGGTGGTGAATGACAAGATCCGCAAGACTGGTTATCGTCTGAGAAGCGGTGAGCAAATTTGCCTGCAGGTTCCGGCCCCAGAGCCCGTCGCCCTTGTCCCCGAGCCTGTCCCCTTTGAGGTTCTGTTTGAGGATGATGATATTATCGTTATCTCAAAACCGCCGGGAGTGGTTGTCCATCCCGCCTGCGGTCATAAAACCGGTACCCTGGTTCATGGTTTGCTTTACCATTGCGCTGATCTTTCCGGGATTAACGGCACAATACGGCCGGGGATTGTCCATCGGCTTGATAAGGATACCTCGGGGGTAATGGTAGCGGCCAAACACGATGCCGCTCACCAGGCTCTGGTGGCGCAATTTAAGGCCAAGACCATTAAAAAAATATATCTCGCTTTAATTGATGGCCGGGCGCGGCCGCCGGAGGGCCGTTTGCATACCCTCATTGGCCGCCACCCGGTACATCGCCGCAAGATGGCTGTGCGCTCCACGGCCGGCAGAGAGGCGGTAACCAGTTGGCGCACCCTGCGTACCTTTCAGGAGCCTCTCAGCCTGCTTGAAGTCCGGATAAGCACCGGCCGCACCCATCAGATAAGGGTACATATGGCTTATCAGGGGACACCTGTGGCCGGTGATATTCTCTACGGCCATAAAAAGTCATCTTTCTCGTCTCTCGGAATAAGCAGGCAGATGTTGCACGCCTGGCATCTTTCTTTTGTTCATCCGATGAATGGCGCGGCGCTGGACTTTACCGCCGCCCTGTGGCCGGACATGGCCTCGGTAATAGAAGGCCTTGGCGGTTGGGAGGGTAATGATGAGTGCTCCTGAGAGTGCTTTCCCGCCGGGGGTTGTGGGGCTCACCGGCGGAATTGCCTCCGGCAAAAGCTCGGTATGCCGCTGGTTGATGGAACACGGCGGCTTGGCGGGGC
>DRPV01000003.1 GCA_011330685.1 Desulfobacterales bacterium | reverse complement strand
GAATTCAAAGTCATCATAGGCCTTGACAAAACGCTCCCGCAGCTGCTCAAACTGCGACAGAGCCCAGCGGTCAATCTCCGGTAAATCGGCATAGGCCACCCTTTGCCGGGGTTCAAAATCACTTAAATTACCGAGAAAATAACGAATGGTATTGCGCACCTTGCGATAACTGTCGGAGAGATGGCTTAATATTTTGTCCGAGATCTTGATCTCATCCCGATAATCCTCAGCCGCCACCCAGAGCCGGAGAAGCTCGGCGCCGTATTTCTTGATTACGCTTTCCGGGGCCACCACATTCCCCACACTCTTTGACATCTTGCGGCCCTTATCATCCACCACAAAACCATGGGTCAGAACAGCGCGGTAAGGCGGCACGCCCCTGGTGCCGACCGCCGCGAGGAGTGAGCTCTGAAACCAGCCCCGATGCTGATCGCTGCCCTCAAGATAAAGATCAGCCGGTGCTGACAACTCATCCCGATCCTCCAGCACCGCCGCGAAACTGGTGCCGGAATCAAACCAGACATCCAGAATATCCTTCTCCTTACTGAACTCCGTGCCGCCGCATTTAGCGCAAACCGTATCCCCCACAAAATCCTTGATATCGTGACTGAACCAGGCATCGGCCCCCTCTTTCAGGAATAACTCATCTATCCGGCCGTTTATTGTCTCATTATTAATTATCTCACCGCACCCGGCGCAGATAATGGCGGTGATGGGCACCCCCCATGAACGCTGGCGGGACAGGCACCAGTCAGGACGCGACTCCACCATGCCGTAGATCCGGTTCATTCCCCATTGCGGCGTCCAATTCACCTCATGCACGGCGGCCAGGGCCTTTTTACGCAGGTCATTGTTGGCCATACCGATGAACCATTGCTCTGTAGCCCGGAAGATAACCGGCTTTTTGCAGCGCCAGCAGTGAGGATAGCTGTGCGAGACCGCGGCCCGCAGCACGAGGTTTCCCTGCCCCTCAAGATCGGCGCAAATCGCCTCATTGGCCTCATTAATATCCATCCCGAGATGCACCCCGGCCTCCTCGGTGAAACGGCCGCGGCTGTCCACCGGCGACAGGATATCCAAGCCATAGCGAACCCCGGTCAGATAATCCTCCCGGCCATGACCGGGGGCGGTATGCACACAGCCGGTACCGGTATCGAGAGTAACATAATCGGCCAGGACAATAAGCGAATCACGCTCTAAAAATGGATGCCGACAGTGCCGTCTCTCCAACTGGCGGGCCGAAAAGGTAGTCAGAATCTCATAACCGCTGAGTTCAAATTCGGCCATGGCCGCCTCGACCCGCTCCTCGGCCATAATCCAGATCTCATCCCCCACCCTGACCGCGGCGTAGACAAAGGCCGGATGCATGGCCACAGCGAGATTGGCGGGCAGAGTCCAGGGAGTGGTTGTCCAGATAATCACCTTGATATCCCCAACGAGGAGGGGATCAATATCACTGAGATCGTCCCGCAGCGGGAATTTAACATAGATGGAGGGCGAGGAGATATCGGCATAATCAACCTCGGCCTCGGCCAGGGCGGTCTGGCAGGAGGAACACCAGTAAACCGGCTTCTTGCTGCGCATCACCGAGCCGGAGGCTAAAAAACGGTTAAACTCCCGGGCCGTGGCCGCCTCATAACGATAATCAATGGTCAGATAGGGGTTATCCCAGTCACCTAACACCCCGAGACGCTTGAATTCATCACGCTGAATTTTCACCCATTTATTGGCATAATCCCTACAGGCCTTGCGAAAGGAGAGGGGCGGAATCAGACGCTTTTTCTCCCCCAATTCCTCGTCAACGTTATGTTCAATGGGCAGACCGTGACAGTCCCAGCCCGGAATATAGGCGCAATGAAAACCGGACATCCGTTTGGAACGAAGGATAATATCCTTTAAAATCTTATTCAGGGCATGGCCGATATGGATATGACCATTGGCATAGGGAGGGCCGTCGTGGAGAATATAGGCCGGACGGCCGGCGGTCTGTTCCTGCACCCTGGCATAGAGATCATCCCGCTGCCATTGTTTTAGAAACTCCGGCTCCCGCTGGGCCAGATTGGCCTTCATTTTAAACTTGGTTTTTGGTAAATTCAGGGTGGATTTATAATCCATGTTTTACTCCGCTGGTTGGTTCTTGGTCTTAAACACCATCTTCATGGGCAATGGTAAACCTTTAAAGATACCAGCAAAACGCAAACTTGCAAGACGAAAATAGACGTTTTCAGAACATTATTTTCAGGATATAGTAGTTCAGGAATCAGGAGACAGGCGTCAGGGAACAGGAACATTTTTGTTCAGCTTTCCGCCTTTAACGGCAACAATTATATTACAGGAAGGAATATGCCCAAAATTATAGCCCTCGCCGGGAAGGGCGGCACCGGCAAAACTACCATTTCAGCCCTTTTGATCAAATATCTCACCGAAAAAAAGCTAACCCCTGTGCTGGCCGTGGATGCCGATCCAAATGCCAATTTAAACGAGTTATTAGGGTTGCAGATTGGCCAGACCATCGGCCAGATCAGGAAGGAGATTAAGGGCGACATCCCCATTCATATGAGCCGGGATCAATTCATGGAGATGAAGATTCAGCAGGCCCTGATTGAGGAGAGCGGCTTCGATCTCATGGTCATGGGCCAGCCCGACGGCCCTGGCTGCTACTGCGCCGCCAATCAATATCTCGCCATGAGCATGGATCATCTCGCCGGCAATTACCGCTATATTCTGGTGGATAACGAGGCCGGCATGGAGCATTTAAGCCGCATGAACCTCACCATTATTGACCATCTGTTAGTGATCTCCGACCCCTCGGCCCGGGGCATCATGACCGCCGGCCGGATCTCTGAAATCACCACCCCCCTGGGGTTGACCATCAGGCAGAAGGGGCTCATTGTCAACCGGGCTCCGGAGCCGGTACCAGAGGCCCTGCAAAAGAGAATCGAACAGACCGTGAGTGAGGCAGAACTGCCCCTGGCCGGGATTTTTTCGGCCAGTGAGGAGTTGATTGATTATGAATTGAGCGGCAGGTCATACCTGCAGTTACCGACCTCCACCCCGGTGGTCGCCCAGGCCTTTGCCGCCTTTGACCGGATATTCGCGGCGGAATAACAATCAGGTCTTTGTTCCTGGCAATTCATCCCTCTCCCCCCTGAAGGCGGAGAGGGATGAAATCACATTTTAATCTGCTACCTCTTAATATTAATCAGGTCATTTAACATATCATCGGTGGTGGTGATGATCTTGGAATTGGCCTGAAAACCGCGCTGTACGGTAATCAATTTAACAAATTCAGTGCCAAGATCCACATTGGACTGCTCCAGGGCGTTGGGGGCGATGGAGCCCAGGCCGTTGGTGCCGGGGGCGCCGGTAACCGGGGCGCCTGAATCAGTGGTCTCGGTGAAGATATTCCCCCCCTCCTTGCGCAGACCGGCCAGATTACTGAAATTAGCGAGAGCCATCTGCACCTTTTTTAGAACCTGGCCGTTGGAGTAATGACCGGTAATAACCCCGTCCACATCGGTGGATACTGATTGCAGAAAACCAGAGGCAAAACCGTCCTGATCCTGAAAAATGGTGGTGGAGCTGTTGGCGTACTGGGTAGTGGCCAGAGCCTCGGGTGAAAATGAGGTGGTGACGGTAGCCCCGTCCTCACTGCCGTCCTCCGAGGTCAAATCACCATCAATAACATTAAATTTATAATCACTTGTCCCTACTACCGGCGGCCCAGAGTTAATCGTTACCGGCCCAAAGATATCCTCCTGGTAATCCGCCGCCACCTTGGGTGCCACAACGGTATAATTATAGGTGGTCTCCACCTTGGAGATATCCAGCTTACTCTGCGAAGAGACGGTATCGGCCGTCCAGTCCGTCAACACCAGGCGGCCGGCGGAATCAATAGAGGCATCACAGGCAAAGTCCTTACCTATTTGATCCAGCATATCCTGAACGGT
>DRPV01000002.1 GCA_011330685.1 Desulfobacterales bacterium | reverse complement strand
CCGGTTCAGCAGCGCCGCGGCTAACATCTGGTCGGCGGAACGTAATACTCCGTAAGCGCTGCCGCCGGGGCTGTTTACCCAGTCGCGGATGGTAAGCGGGGTGTAGGTGTCGATAATTTTCAGGCCCTTGAAGGTTCCGAAGAGTTTTTCCGCCTTCTTAATGAGGCGCCGGGCATGATCCGCCTTTGCCTGCCGGTAGCCGTCCCCCCGCCGGCCGCTTTTTGTTCCCTGCCAGGGAGCCCATAAATCATCCTGGCCCGAGGTCAGGATGGACATGAGGTTTACCCCCTTTCTGCCGCTTCTTCTGATTTGATAATACTGCAGATCAGCTATATCCCCCCGCCTGTCCGTGTCTAATTTGAAGATATTGTACGGCAGTTCCGGATGGCCGCCACTGTCAATTTTGGCGTGCAGCGAGAAAATGCCGTGGCTATCCCGCAAGCCGCTGATCCGCTGTTGATAAGAGGGCCTCACCGCGCCCGGCGGCAGCATATTCAGTACCACCTTGGGATGCACGGCCGCGATTACCAGCCCGGCATTCAACTCTTCCCCCGATTTTAAGCGGACTCCGGTAACGAGGCGGGCGGTGACCTGAATCCGCTCTGTTTCCGCCTCCGTGACAATCGTGCCGCCCAATTCCCGCAGCCGCCGGGTAAAGGCGTCTGCCATGTCGATTCCCGTGCCCTTTAAACGCCAGGCGGAAGAGACATAGGAGGCCAGGGCCATATTGTGATAAAAGGCCGGGCACTCAGACAGCGGGACACCAATCCAGTTGGAGGGGACTGCGAGGACGGAGCGCAGGCCCGGTGAGCATTGGAGGTCGTCTAAAATTTTACCAAAGGGGCGGGCCTGATCCAGCAGGGAAAAATCGTTCACCTCCGAGTATAACAGATCCAGATTGTGCAGCTGTTTCCCGGCTTGGCGGATGGGTTCAATTATCTCACTGATTTTCTCCGCTTCTCCGGGGAAGGTCTGCCGCAGATTCTCCGCGTAGGCCTCTAAGCCCGGCGGCAGATTAAAAAAATCGCGGTCATGCGGACCAAAAATATAACGGTCAATTATGCCGTTTTGCCCCATTCTCTCCACTGGAATGGCGGCGGTAACCCCTAAATAATCAAAAAATTTTCGGAGAATCTGGCCCCGATCCAGGGAGCCTAAATAATGAACCCCCACCGGGCAGTCAATTCCCTCTCTTGTATAGCTGCGGGTCAGACCGCCGGGGTGCTGGTTTTTTTCAAGGACAGTCACCGAAAAACCCTGTTGTGCCAGAATAATTCCGGTGCTGAGGCCGCCGATTCCGGAACCGATAATCAGCACTTTCTGGGGGGCGTGAGAGTGATTTTTCATAATTTTCAGGGGATAATTTCCACCGTCATCAGCATATAACCATTGGTTCCGCAATCAATATGAAGCAGACGGCCTTTTTTATGGGCGGCAATAAAACTGTTCAGGGCATAGAAGGCCAGGGTTTCGTAGTAGGCGCAGGCAGCCTCGTAATTATGACGTTTAAAGGAAGGATATTGATTCATGAACCGGGCGGCCTGGCTTTTGGTAATTTTTGGCGCGAAGGCTATGGTAATATCATGGTGCTTTGATTCGGCCCTTAGGCGCAGTGTAAGCTCTTCTTCATTTATACATCTCTTTTCCACCTCAAGGACGGCAAGGGCGTTTTCTCTCTCCGGGCTGAGCAGCAGCCAGTTGCTGCCCTCACCCAGAACTGTTGTCTCCTCTATCCCCATCAGCTTGCGGGCCAGTTGCGGCCTGGTCTGCCACTCGTCCACCCCGCCGGCCAAAATTGTCTGCTGCAGGCCTTGGGTTATATCGTTTTGGGCCGTCAGCAGGGTCATCTGCACCGGGAAGTGGTGATGGGTCAGGAAGATATTTCTGCCGGCCAGCCCCAGGTGCGAGGCGATATAAAAGCCGGTTGAATTACTTAATAAATTAATAAAATCAACGGGCTTGGGCAGATTCTTCTCAATCCGCAGGGCGGAGCATATCCGGTTGAAGACGGCGGTATTGCCCTGCCCGGAGGTCATATACACCGCTGTTTCGGCCGGAAGTTCATGGCCGTCGGCGGCCTTGTGGGCACCAATGACGGCCAGCCGCATAAAATGGTCGCTGCGGCGGTTATCGGCTCCCATGGCCTTGAGCTCTGCGCGGAGATCGGGCTGCCCGCTGGTGGGGATGGTATTATGAATGCCGGTGGCGTGGATATAGATCATGGAGTTTTCTCAATGATAAACGAGGTGTTATTACCGCCAAAGCCAAAATAATTCAGCATGAAACGCCCCGATTTTACCGCTCGCGCCTGTTGCAGGGGGGGCTGCCTGAACTCGGGCTCCAATTGATTGAAATTCATGGTCGGCGGTATAAATCCGGCCTCAATACACTCCATGGTGAGCACCAGTTCCGCTACTCCGCAGCCACCCAGGGTATGGCCGATATAGGGCTTCAGGGAAAAGTAAGGGGGCAGGCGCTCAAAAACCCGTTTCATGCCGCGTAACTCGGCGCTGTCCATTGCCTCACTGGCGGTGCCGTGGGCCTTGATGGCTGTCAGTTCATGGGGCGTGAGCCCCGCGTCTTTAAGGGCGGCCGCCATGACCATGGCAATGCCGCTGCCATCGGGGTTGGCGCCGGTAACGGTGTAAGTCTCGCTCAGGCTGCCGCCGCTGAGATAATGCCAGGTGGAGGGCCTGATCTCGGTACGGCTGAGCAGGACAACACTCACCGCCTCTCCCAAAATCATGCCGTCGCGTTTTATGTCAAAGGGACGCACTCGGCTGCGGCTTAGGAGCTGCAGGGCGATAAAGCCCTGCAGGGTCATGGCCGAGGTAATCTCCAGACCAAAGATCAGGGCGTGGTCAATAATACCGCCTGCCAGCATGGCGGCCGCGTCGATTAAGGCATTGGCACTGGAGGTGCAGGCCGTGTTATAGGTCAGGCAGGGGCCGTCGCAGCCTATACGCCGTGCCAGGCGCTCCGCGTAACAGCCGCCCCCGGCCCGTTGGTTCTCTATGTCCGCTGTGGAATCGTTCATGACTGCCTGTTCCAGGACGGCGGCCTGGTAATAATCAATGGCTGATGAGCCCAGGAATATGCCGCAATTACCAAGCTCTGCCGGATTAAGGGCCAGTTTACGCCCTAATTTCTCCATTACCTCGTCAAGATAGCCGTTGATGACGGCGGGATCAATGGGACGGGGCTTGTGATCCAAGCGGTAATAGGGGTATGAAACCCGGTCACGGCCGATCATGGTTTCAAGTGTCCCCGGCTCTGCCCGGCCGTGGCGCAGGGCCTCAATTCTTCGGGGGGGATTGCCCAGGGCGGACAGCAGTGCACCGCCGATTATGCTGACCATAACGCTACTCCGGCTGAATAAAATCCGCCAGGGCATTAATGGTGGTTACATGCCGGCGGAAGGATTTACTGTCCGGGATACGGACGCTAAACTGGTTCTGGAGGGCCACGGCGATTTGGAGCGCGTCAAGAGAATCAAGGCCCAGGGCGCACTCATCAGAGAAGAGGACAACATCATCCGGCACCTCGGCAGGGGCAAAATTATCCTTCTCGCACTCCCTGATAATCATTTCCTTTAAGCGCCGCTTTAAACTCTCATCGGCTGAACCTATCGTCATTTGCTCCCCTTTTTCCTGAAGATTATACCGGCAATAATGAGCAGCCCCAAGCCAAAGGCCGCCAGGGCCAGGGTCTTCGGCAGCACGGCTTCCGGCCCCAGGCCGCGCAGAAATACATCCAAAAAGCCATCCAGGCCCCATGACATGGGCGAGAAGGAGGCCAGCTGCCGCATAAGGGGGGGCATGATGAATTTGGGCACCATGACGCCGCCCAGGGCCGCCATGAGGATATTGATTATGCCGCCAACGGTGGTGGCCTGTTCCACCGTACCGGCGATTACGGCGATTAATACGGCGGTGCCGATAGCGGCGAGACTGACCCCGCAGGAAACCATGATCAGGGCGCTGATTGAAGTCCCCATGGTCAGGGCCGCGCCGCCGAAGAGGGGCACGATGAAAATCCCCACCCCGATCATCAGCCAGACCTGGAGCTGGTTGATGAGGATATAGGGGGCGGCCTTGCCGGCGAACAGGACCGGTATGGATATATTCATGGTAATGAGCCGGGTCAGGGTATTTTGCCGCCGCTCATTGATAAAGATGGTGGACATGGGAATAACCACAAAAAACATCCCGAAGATGATCCAGGCGGGGACGCTCTGTTGGGTGGAGGTGGGTCTCTTATGAGCCGCCATGTTTTGGAATTTTACCTCTACGAGATGAGACAGGTCTGAGGGCTGGTCGGCTGCGGGCGGTAAAAATCCGGCCATCTCGTTTCTGATCTTTTTAAGTCGCAGGCGCAGGGCGATGAGGGCCAGCTCGGTTTTAAAGATGGTTAATGTCTCCTGCTTGACGTCAGGGGGCGCGGTGAGCGTAAAAAGCGGGGCGGATGGTTGATTTTTGCCCATTTGGGCGGCAAAACCCGCAGGTATGGTCAGCAGGAAGTGGCTGCCCGCGAAAGTTGATTTTGCCGGTGCCTTATTCAGGGCCTTATCATTGCTGAGGAGTGCAATAGCGGCGCCGCTGTCGCTGCTGTGATCCTCGTCTATGACCTGGTAATGTAACAGGGGACGGGCGCTGCCAAAGGTATCCCGGAGGGCGACGGACATAATCAGAATAAAGATTGCCGGCAGGATAAAGAGGGCGGCCAGGGCGTGCCTATCCCGCAGTACCAGCAGGAATTCCTTGGTCAGCATCGCCCTAAACATCATGGCCCTCATGGCGGTGTGAGGTTAAACGAATAAAGAGGGACTCCAGGTTCCCGGCCCCGTAGGTGATCTGTTTTACCATGATGCCTTCCTGCTCTAAGGCGCGCAGAATCTCCCCCACCCGGCGGGCCTGTTGTGACTCTATCTTGATAGTTGTCTTGTTGAGCTGGGCAATGTCATCACGGGCGGCGGCAAAGTCGCTTACTGCCCCAGCCGCGGCCGTGAGTTCAATGGTCACGAAATCGCTGCCGCCGCCCCGCAATGTTTCTATACGGCCATGGGCAATGAGGCGGCCCCGGTCTATAATGGCCGCCTCATCGCATATCTCTTCAATCTCGGCGAGATAATGTGAGGTGTAGATAATGGTTTTGCCATCCTCTTTAAAGGCCTTAATCATCTCCAGAATATCCAGCCGTGATTCGGGGTCAATGCCCACCGTTGGTTCATCGAGATAGAGGATTTGCGGGTTGTTCAGGAGGCTTAAGGCAATATTCAGCCGTCGTTTCTGGCCGCCGGAGAGGCTTTTTACCTTTTTTCCGAGCTGGGGCCGCAGTTGATTTACCGTGATGGCGTAATCAATATTCTCACGCCGGGCGCGGCCCGTGATTTTTTGTATTGCCGCGAAGAAGCGCAGATTTTCCATGACGCTCAGTTCCTCATAAAGGGCGAGAGACTGGGGCACGAAGGAGCAGCGGCGGCGGATTTCTTTGAGATTTTTGGCCAGCGGCAGACCGAATATCTCCACGCTGCCGCTCTGAAAGGGGGTGAGGCCGTTGAGTACCGCCAAAAGGGTAGTTTTACCGGCACCGTTGGGGCCGAGGAGACCGGTGATGCCACGGTTGATCTTTAAATTGAGATGATCTAAGGCCGGTAGGTCATCGTAATATTTACTTAAGTTTTTTACGGTGATCATGGCGGT
>DRPV01000001.1 GCA_011330685.1 Desulfobacterales bacterium | reverse complement strand
GCAAAAGGCTGCTGCCGGCGGCCAAACCGGCCATCTGGATAAAGTCACGCCTTGATAAACGCATGATATTCTCTCCTTACTTAACTACTCGGTTTTATAAGTAAAAACTCATAAGCCGCTTTGTGCTTTCCAATAAAATCAACATGTTAAAGCGGCGATTATCTCTTGCGGGCAGGCCGGGGGGAGGCTTGTAGCTTATTTCTCCACCGCCCGGCCTCAGGGAAGCGGACTTTACATCCTCATCCCCGGCACCTGAATAAGATCTCCATTGTTGATATAGGTCAGATAGAACTCCAGGTTCCGGAGCGTCTCACTCTGCAGCGGCGGCCGTTTGGCACGCATATTTTTTAAACATCCCCGGAAACGCCTCTGCAATGATCCGGTCTTCCCCCATTTCAGCCGGTAAGACGGCCAGTGGTCGGCGTGATGCTTGTTGTTGGAAATAAGATTTGAACGCGCCTTGTAACCGGCGTACTGGACATGACAAATGGCGCAGCTGAAATTCAACTGTCCCTGGCGTTTATAATAAGCGATCTTCCCCTTCTCAAAAAAAGGCCGGGCCGGGCCGTCTATACTCACCTTGATGGGCATGCCGTTGGAAAGAGATTTTATATACATGGTCAAGGCTAACTGGTCGTAGGATTCATACTTCAGGGGCTTGGCCCCCATCTGTTTCCGACGGCAGGTGTTGATCTGGAGGGCAAGGGTCATAATCCCCCGCAGATCGGCGTCATACCGGGGATACTTTACCGCCGCGCCCTTGAGCTTTAAGGCATCCTTAGCGTGACAACTGGCGCAGGACTTGCCCTTAGTGCCCTCAACCTTATTGGCGAGATCTTTCCCGTCATCCAACAAAAAATCAGCCGGATTGCCCTCCTCGGCCATCCGGGCGGTGGTATCTCCGTAATAGGCCTCGTAGCGCTTATGATATTCTTTATAGGACATACTGGGCGTCAGCTCTTCAATGGTTGTTGCCGCCTTATTATCCGCCGCCGCCCGCGCCCCGCCCGGCGAGAAACCGGACAGCCACGTAAACGCCAGCACAAGGGCAGCGCAGGCAAGAACTTCGCGTAAATTCGATATTTTCTTAATCATTTTTTCATTACCTCTCTGTCAAATTACCGCAGGTGATTATCTTGTTTTACCGTAAGCGCTCCATGAAACGCTTACAGTTAGGGGGTTATATGAAGTTGACTGTGGTTAATTAATCGTTTACGTTTTACCGAGGTTTAACCTGCACGGTTTTTTCATACACCCCGCCCTTAATATCCTTCCAGACAATCTTCAGCGGCGCCTCTTTATCGGCCTTGACATAGAAGGACATAAAGGGATTAGCACTCACCGCGATTGTCCATTTGGCATGGCTTATCAAGGTTCCGCCATAATAAACGCTCACATCATCTATATAAAAGGCAGGCACCTTCCGCTTGGTTGCCTTATCCTTTCTGAAACCGGTTTCCATGGGATGGGTAATCAGGGTTTTAACGGCAATTACCTGCCCCTTGCGAATGGTGCGGGGCAGTCTGATCTTTATTCTTCCTATTTGAGGCATTTCAAATCTCCTTGTCTATTGGTCATTAATTGGTTGTCACAATCAGCCATGCTTAGAGCCTTAACCACCGCAGCCCCCGATGGTAACCTTTACGGTCTTGGTGCTGCCGTACAGTTTTCCATTGCTGTCTTCCAAAATCGTCCGCACCTGTGAGGTCTTCCGCATCTTGATACGCAGAGAGAGGGCGGCCTTACCGTTGGCCGGAGTTAAGTCCATACTGGCGATGAAGGGATCGCGATTATCATCCACAAAGATATAGATCTTCTTAACGTAATTCCCTGGCTCCATGGGCAGGTCTGAACTGATATTGACTGGCACCACGGCCCCGTTTTCGGCAATAATAGGGGTCTTCATAACCACATGAGACATCTCCACCTTGCGGCCGCCGAAAATTGATTTAAGTTTCTCCTTGATTCCCCCCGGCACCGGAGCGGCCTGAGCTTCACCTGAACCCAGCGCCCCCATAAAGCCGCCCAACTCCCCCTTCTGGGAGGGGATAAAAGCGGAGAAAGCGCTGACGGAAAGAAGGGCAGCCGATACAAAGCCGGTTCTTTTCAAAAACTCTCTCCTTGAATTTGAAAAATCATTATCTTTCATTTCTTTCATTTATGTCTCCTTGCCTGATTTTTTTTGATGATAAACAGACGCCAGGCGCCTATTTCTTTAAAGTGTAGAGATAGGTCACCAGATCATCAATCTGCTCCGGCGTTAAAATCTTGTTCGTTCCAAAAGGCGGCATAATGGTACCGGGATTAAACTTCCTGGCATCCCTGATCCATTGAGCGACCTCCTTCCTGTCCGCCATGGTGTACCCCTGCATGGACTCAACCAGATTAGGACCGATGTTGCCGGGTGACTCCACATCCGGCAGATAATGACAGGCGACGCAATTCCCCAGCTTGCGGGTCTTGGCAATTTTTTCGCCCTTTTTCGCGTTACCGGCCCGCGCAGACAGCGGCAGGGCCGCAATCATAAAACCAATTACCACGGCCGCCGCCCACAGCCCGGCCTTTCTTCTTCCTTTACCCCTGTCCATAGCCATAAAAGTTCCTCCTTTTTTTTATTGCCTTCCTTTTTCATTAAATAAACGACAGTCTTTTTCCTCTTGCATCCCCGGCAGGTAACGACAGACCACATCCAAAAAATCCTGTCGGTTCAAGGCCCCCGGAATTCTTAAAATCTCCTTTCCCGCCACCGACATAAAGATGATAGTCGGGGTTCCATAGACCTTGAATTTCTTCGCGGCCTCAAGTCCGGACTGCCCCAAAAGGCTGATCCGCTTGCGGCCCTGGATATTAATCCGGGTGATTTCGGCATGTCTGCGGAGCAGGCCGTCCACGTCCGGCTGCCGCAAAACTTTATCCATCTTGGCGCACCAGGGACAACCAATATAATAAAAATACAACATCCTGGTTTCAGCGGCGCTAACCTGGGAGACGGCAAGAAATAGCAGGGCGGCGACGGCCCAGATGAGAATCGGGGGAAACTGTTTCATGCCGCATAGAATTGCAAGCGGCATGCCAACCATTTAAGGGCCATGAGCACCGGAAACTGTCCATTTCCGAACACCTTGGCCTTTTTTGATGTCCTTAAATGTCCATCTCCCCCATGGGGGAAGGTTAGAGAGGTTATCGAGACAAGATGGGTCTGCTATGAAGAAAGAGGAAAGCTAATAGAACGGCGGAGCCTGGAGAGTCAGACAAAGCCCTGCCCGAGGAATAGATTAAGCTGCTGATTTTTAAGCCAAAAACGGCAAACCAGCTGGTTCAGTTCATGGATCGTTACGGATACCGGGATTTACGTCACATTGTAATAGTTCACCAGATACAACCAAAGTAGGTCAAATTCAATCCTTTTGGTGCTGGTAAATGCTGATTAAATGTCGAATTATGAAGTTTTACGACTCAACTTCGGCATTTAGCGGCGGTTAATGGCGGCAGCCATACAACCGGCTCCAAAGCCGTTATCAATATTAAGCACCGCGATTCCCGGCGCGCAGCTGTTAAGCATCCCCATGAGGGCCGCCACGCCGCCCAGTCCGGTGCCATACCCCACACTGGTGGGCAGCGCCAGAACCGGCTTATCCACCAGCCCGCCCACCACGCTTGGCAGAGCCCCTTCCATACCCGCCGTGACCACAAAGACGGCGGCCGTCTCTAATAACTCACGGTGGGCCATGAGGCGATGAATACCAGCAACCCCCACATCAAAGGCCCTGGCGACCTGATGCCCGAGACATTCGGCGGTCAGGGCGGCCTCTTCAGCAATGGGGACATCGGAGGTTCCAGCCGCCAGTACCGCGATTACTCCCCTTCCCTGATCAGAGAGGATTTTCCCCTGATTACCAACCAGCATCCGGGCCTCCCTGTAGTATTTCAAGGCCGGCAGCCGTTTCTGTACGGCTTGGGCCTTTGCCGTATCCACCCTGGTCGCCATGACCACAAAGGGGCTTTCCAGCATCTGGCGGGCAATATCGGCAATTTGACCGGCATCCTTATTCTCCGCAAATATAACCTCGGGGACAGCGGTTCTCGCCTGACGCTGGTAATCGATATTCACGCTGTTACAGACCGCGGCTCCATAATCGGTGAGGGCGGCAAGGGCATCGGCGACAGTCATTCTGCCATCCTTCAGTTGAGCCAGCACTTTCTTTATCCTCTCCTGCCGCATGTCTCAGCTCCTCATTACCACTCAAAACGGCAGGTGCCGTTCAAGGGGTTCACCGCCGTTAATTTCACCATCACCACATCACCGAGTTCATGCTTCACCCCCTGATTCGCCGGCAGCTCGGTCTGGAGGAGAAAATCCTGAATTACCACCTGCACCTTGCCATGGAGCCGATCCAGGACAAAGGCGGCCAGCCGCTCACCTTTGCGGGACTCAAGATATTTCAAGAGCCAGTATCTTTGGCGCTGCTGACGAACAAGGTTAAGCTTAGACTGCACACCCGCCATAATCCCGGCGTAACCCTTTAAATCATTTTCAGTGAACAGTGCCCCCTTACCGGCCAGAATGGCACTTATCTGCAATTGAATAATCAGATCCAGCAGACGCCTGATGGGTGAGGTGGTGGTGGTATATTGCTCCACCCCGACCCCCTCATGACGCTTGGGAACAGTCCCAAGATTGCCCCTCGACAGGAAACGGCGCTGGCGAAAGAGGATAAAGAGATCATCCTGGGGCGGGAATTTAAAGAAGCGTTTACGGGGCGGCCCCTGAGAACGATAGAGCCCCGGTTCCTGACGATTGGCCAGAAAACCGGCCGCCAGGCTGTTGGCCAGAACCATGAACTCCGCTACCATGAGACGCATGGTACTGTCCACATCCGCAAGATGTACCTCTTTCACCTCATTATCAGCTAATTTAAGCACCACATCCGGCACCGGAATCAGCATGGCCCCTGCCTCCACCCGATTATCACGCAGACATCGGCTGAGCATTACCAAATCACCAAGATCCTGATCAACCGCCAATAAATCTTCGGCCTCCTGATAGGATAATTGCCGCCGCACCCGTACCATGCTGCGGACAATTTTCTTGTTCAACACCCGGCCGCCGGCATCAAGAGTAACCATAAAGCTTAAAGCCGGCCGTTCCTCAGCCGCCAGGAGACTGAAAGCCCCTTCAGATAAAACCGGCGGCAGCATGGGTACCATACCGTCGGGGAAATAAAGGGAGGTAGTCCGCTCACAGGCGGCGGCAAAAAGGGCGCTTCCCGGTTTAATAAAGGCGGCCACATCAGCAATATGGATACCAGCCTCAAAATTGCCGTCCGGCAGACGGCGGACATGGAGGGCATCATCAAAATCACGGGTTGACGGCCCGTCAACGGTTATAAGAGGCAGATCACGCAAGTCAACCCGGCCCTCAGCCTCCGCCGCGGGGACAGGAGAGGCGGCAATCTCGGCGGCCTGGGCCATGGCCTTTAAACTGAACTCCACCGGCAGTTGATAACGGAGCAGAGGAATATTCTCATCCGCTGTCCAGTAACCAGCCTTGACGAGGAGATGAAATACGGCGTGCGGGGCGGTAAGACCGGCCCGTTTAATTAATTCGCGGGCCAGGGTAAAATCGGCCGCCTCTTTATCAAAGAGATAATATTCACTTAAAGTCCGCAGACAGTCGGGGGAGATATCGGCCTCCCCGCCAGCCATCAGGCGCTCCAGAGCCGCGGCGCTGGAGTTTAAAAATTCTTCCTTCTGCCGGGCCTGGGCCTCCCGCTCCCTGAGCTGCTCCACAACCTCAAGACTGTGGGCGTAAAGCCGGCCGTCTTTATATTTGAAATATAACTTATCCCGCAACACCGCCCGCAACAGGGCCGCCGCCTGATCATCATTAACCTCACGGCCAAAGCAGAGATCAGCAATAAATTCCAGACTGAAATCAAGGCGCTCTTCTTCAACCACCAGCTGCCAGATTTCTGCCAATTCCACCGGCAGTGTCATTTCGTTACGACGTTGCGCGGTCTCCCGCAGGAGGCCGACAGTTTCCTCACGTCCCAAAGCGGCCGGCAGCCTGACGGCGTTCATGTACATAATCCGGGCCGCGGGCAGATTCACCTCCCGGCCGTTCTGGTTCAACAGATGCAGGCGGCGGCCGTTTTCAGACAAAACGACGGCACAGATAAATTTACCCTGTTCAATATATTCGATTATCCTTCCCTGCATTATTATTCCCTGATATATGTTATGATAAAAAGTAACCATTCAGCTGCACTCCATCTTCGTCCGTTTTGCCCTCCTCACGTACAGGGAGTACAGACTCGGAGGTCAAAACGAACAAACCTGGAGCACATCTAAACGGTTACGGTTCCGAGTTTCTGGTAATCTGTTGCCTTTGCTGAATAGTTACGATAAAAACTACCTTAAATTTTCCACAAAAAGAGATGAGACTAACATGTTTGAGGAACAAAATGAACTTATAAAATCAGGGGTCATAACCCTGGTGGGTCAACCGAATGTCGGGAAATCCACTCTGCTGAATACCCTTTTGGGGCAGAAAATCTCCATTGTCTCACCCAAACCACAGACTACCCGCAACCGCATATTAGCCGTCATCAATGATCCGGGCTATCAAATCATCATGTTAGACACCCCCGGTCTCCATGAAGCGAGTGCCGAGCTCAATCAGGAAATGGTAAAAACCGCCCTGGATACCCTGCGGGAGGTGGATATAATCGTCTTTATAGTCGACGCCGCGGCGCCACTGCCTAAAAAGGGCAAAAATCCCGCTAATTACCTGTCCACGGCCCGCGCCTCAACCCCGGTAATTCTCTTGATCAACAAGGTTGATCTCCTGGCGAGAGAGCAGCTCCTCCCCATCATCGAGGCCTACCAGAATCTGCATGATTTCAAGGCCATAATCCCCATCTCGGCCCTGAAAAACCAGGGCACGGATATTATGATTGACGAGCTGTTGAAGCTCCTGCCCATGGGGCCGCGCTATTATCCGGAAGATATTCCCACTGATGCCAGCGAAAGATTTTTAATTGAAGAAATTATTCGGGAGAAGGTCTTTCTTTTAACCTCCAAAGAAATCCCTTATTCCACGGCGGTGGTGGTGGACAGATTTAAAGAGGAAAAAGACCGTAATCTGGTGACCATTGATGCCACCATCCTCATCGAGAAGAAATCACAAAAAGGGATTATTATCGGCAAGGGGGGTAAAAAACTGCGGCAGATAGGAACCTCGGCCCGCATTGACATAGAGCGGCTCCTTGGAGGCAGAGTTATGCTCCGCCTCTGGGTCAAAATCCAGAAGAACTGGACCAAGAACAACCGGGTATTAAAAGAATTGGGCTACCGGGGATAGATTTTAAACAGTCTTGTCAATCTGCGATTCTCTGGACGGCTCACCTGGGGCCGAAGCGGCAGACGGCAGCTGGTCTCGGCGCCGGGCCTCAACAATATCATGATTGGCGCCGGATTCCGCCGTCTGCTCCGGGGCACTTACCGCCCGTGAGGTTTCCAGGGTGGCAGCAGATATATTATTCACCACCGCCGGGCCGATCTCACTTGTCTTCCCGGCCCCGGAAAGACCTTCATTGTTGACGTTGTCCACCTGAACCGCCGGATTTATCTCCCGCTCAGGGGCTGTCTGGTTGTGCGTGTTCGTAAGATTCGCCGGATCTATTACCATGACATACCTCCTTTGTCAGCTCTGTCTTTTTATTATACCATAGCCCGGAAGCGAGTCAAAGAAATCTTGAGAGTCCCCAAGATAGGCATGACAAAAAAAGGGGCAAAGACAGATTAATATCTTTACCCCGGTCAAATCATCAAAAGAGTCTCTCTTACTGCCTGTGAACAGAAGGCTCCCCTACGTCCCCAGGCCGTTCAAGATATTGCGAAGCCCCTTTTTACTTATTTAATTTAAAGGGATTGAAGGTAAGAACCGGGCAGGACGCTGTATTGACCACCTGTTTCGCCGTACTGCCCATCAGGAATTCTTCCAGCCCTTTAATACCGCGGGTACCGATGATAATCATATCGGCCTTTTCCTGGTTGGCAAAGGTAACAATCTCCTCGGCCGCCTTACCAATAACTACCTTGCCGGACACGCCGCCTTTAATGTGTTGATATTCTTGCACCAAATCAGCCATCTTTTTTTCGGTTTTATCTTTCAGCTCCTGCTTTATAACGGAAAAAGACGGGTGCACCAACAACATGTCGTAGCCTCTAAAATCATTGACTACATGAAAAAAAATAACCTGAGCGCCCATCATGTCTGCCATAGAGGCCGCGTAGTTAGCCACCTTGTCTATAGTGCTTGTAAAATCAACCGGAACAACAACTTTCTTTATTTTATCCATTATATTCCCCCTGTATTTGGATAAACAAGGCGAGAAGAGCCAGGAATCCCTTTTCGCTGTTATATCCGTGGTTAACGTAATGCGCATCAGCATGAACATTACAGGTGTTTTTGTCAATCTTTTTTTTACTTTTTCAGCCGGGTCATGGACTGCTGACCACACCGATATCGCTTTATTTTTAACCCCTATCCTGTTATAAGAAAAAAAGAGAAAAACAAAAAAAACAAGTTACACTGCATATAGAGTAGCAGACGTAACTATTTTCCGGAGAATAAAATGGGCAAAACAATAACAGAAAAAATTTTCGCGGCTCACCTTCGGGATACGCCCAGCGCGGGGAACGCTATCCTGGACATTGACGTGGTCATGTGCCACGAAATCACCACTCCCATCGCCATTAACGACCTCATGGAACGGGGTATGGACAGGGTCTTTAATGCCGACAGGATCAAAGCCGTTATTGATCACGTAACCCCGGCTAAGGATTCTAAAACCGCCCTGCAGGGCAAAATCATACGGGAATGGGCTCATCGCCATAAGATCAAAGATTTTTTTGATATTGGCGCCAATGGAGTATGTCACGCCATCTTCCCCGAAAAGGGCTTTATCCGGCCTGGAAACACGGTGATTATGGGCGACTCTCACACCTGCACTCACGGGGCGTTTGGGGCCTTCTCCGCCGGAATCGGCACTACTGACCTTGAGGTCGGTATTCTGAAGGGCGTCTGTTCCTTCCGCACCCCGGAGACCATCAAAATAACAATTAACGGTACCCTCCCGGACGGTGTTTTTGCCAAGGACATTATTTTGAGTATCATCAAGAGGCTCACCGTTAAGGGAGCCACTGACAAAATCATGGAATTCAGCGGGCCGGTGGTGGACAAGATGGATATGGCAGCCCGGATGACTATGTGTAACATGGCCATTGAGGCCGGTGCCACCTGCGGCGTATGTCTGCCGGATATGGTAACCGTCGACTTTTTGTGGCCCTTTATCAAGGACGATTATGCCTCCCGCGAAGAGGCGGCGGCTGATTTTAAAAAATGGCATTCCGACCCCGATGCCGATTACGCCGAAGAATTAACCTTTGAGGTCAGTTCTCTTTCGCCGCAGGTGACCTACGGTTACAAGCCGGATGAGGTCAAGGATATCGCTGAGATGTCCGGCACCGCTGTTGATCAGGTCTATATCGGCTCCTGCACCAACGGCCGGATTGAGGATCTGCGGGTCGCGGCCTCCATCCTTAAAGGGCGAAAAATCGCCGCCGGGGTACGGGGCATAGTTTCACCGGCCACCCCCAAGACTTACAGCATGGCCTTGGAAGAAGGGCTTATCAAAATCTTTATGGAGGCGGGATTCTGTGTTACAAACCCCACCTGCGGAGCCTGCCTCGGAATGAGTAACGGAGTATTGGCCGAGGGCGAGGTCTGCGCCTCCACCACCAACCGTAATTTCAACGGCCGCATGGGCAAGGGCGGCATGGTGCATCTCATGAGCCCCCTTTCCGCCGCCGCCGCCGCCATCAAAGGTGTCATCAACGATCCGCGCGAGCTGTAACGACTACCGCAACAATTAAATGATAAATTAAGGCCGGACGGCAGCCCGGCTTTACAGTAGCAAAGGAGAATCAAAATGAAAGAATTTGGTGGCGCCTGTGTACTCCTTGATCGGAGTGACATCAATACCGATGAGATAATTCCAGCCAAATATCTGACTGAGAATTCCAAGTTAGCCTTAAAGCCCTATATTCTCGAAGACTTGAAGCTCAACGGCTTTAACCCCAAAACCAGCCTTGAAGGGGCCAGGGTAATTGTTACCCGGCAGAACTTCGGCTGCGGCTCATCAAGGGAACACGCGGTATGGGTTTTCGAGGTAAACAATATAAACGTAGTAATCGCCGAGAGCTTTGCCCGCATCTTCCGCCAAAATACCTTTAACTGCGGTATGCTGGCCATTGAATTACCAAAAGAGGATATTGAGGCCATATTCGCCATCGAGGCCAAAGAGATTAAGGTTGATCTAAAGGGGCAGGAAATAACCGCCCTCGGCAATGGAAAACATCGCGCCGCGTTCACCCTGAACCCCTTCGATCAGGAGCTGGTCATGGCCGGCGGCTGGCTGCCCTACGCCGATCAAAAATATTGATTTTCCGTCAGCGTTCCTGTCCCCCTTAACCCTGAGCCGGCTATTACAAGGGCATCGGCCCAAAAAGCCGCCCACACCGGGGAAATTGCCAATCACTCGCTTAGGGGCTCACCCAGCGGCTTTCATGTTTCTTTACAACCTGGTGATTCGGCATAGCCGTTACTTCGCCTGAAGACACAAAAAAACAAGACAATAAACAATGAATAAAATAAAAATCGGAGTGATTGGCGTCGGTTATCTCGGCCGCTTTCACGCTGAAAAATATAAAAATATGGCTGATGTCGAGCTGGTGGGAGTCGCTGATTCGCACCCCGGACGAGCCCTGCAAATAGCCCAGGAAATGAAGACGAGACATTTCAATGACTACCATGAAATGTTGAGCTTGGTCGATGCCGTCAGTATTGTGGTACCCACCAAAGGACACGCGCGAGCCGCTCTGGATTGTCTTGATTATGGGGTTGATATCTTCATAGAAAAGCCCATGACTGTCACCATGGAGGAGGCGGACGCCATTATCAGCAAGGCCGAATCCTGCCAACGTCTCGTCCAGGTTGGTCATATTGAACGATTCAATCCCGCGGTTATGGCCATGGAGCAATATATCACCAACCCCATATTCATTGAAGCCCAGCGCCTGCACGCCTTTAATCCCCGCGGGGCCGATGTTGATGTTACTCTTGACCTCATGATTCATGACCTGGATATCATCATGAACATAGTTAAATCACCATTAAAGCATGTGCTGGCCATGGGTGCCTCAGTCATTACCGACACCTCGGACATGGCCAACGCCAGGCTGGTCTTTGAGAATGGCTGCACCGCGAATCTAACCGTCAGCCGGGTATCCAAGACCAGTACCCGGAAATTACGTATCTTTCAGCAGGAGTCCTATATCTCCCTTGATTACGGCAAAAAAGAGATCTGGATAAGCAAACAATTACCCGCGAACCAGGCCGGTAATGGCCTGCCACGTGACGATACTAAACAGTTCACCTTTACCGATGATGCCCTGGAAACGGAATTAAAGGCCTTCATCCTCAATATCAGAGAGCGCAGCACCCCCATGGTCAGCGGTCGAGAGGGACGTACAGCCCTGAAAATCGCCCACCAGATAATAGAATTAATTAATGATTTCCGTATCGAACATCCGAATCTCATAACACAGTAAAATTCAGCGCGGCCCATAAATTGACCAGTAATGCAGGCAATAATAACGAGATTATCATCGTCGCCGGCGAGGCCTCCGGCGATATGCATGGCGCCAGACTGGTAACAGAGATGCTTAAACTACGCCCCGATCTTAATTTCCGGGGCGTGGGTGGAAGTTGTCTGCGTCAGGCAGGGGTGGACATAATGTTTCCGGCGGAAGAACTGGCCGTGGTGGGTATTGCCGAGGTCTTATCGCAGCTTAACGTCATTCGCCGGGCCTTAAAGGGCATAGGCCAACACCTGCGCCGCCGCCCTCCCGCCCTCCTCATCCTCATTG